>CAYYGI010000226.1:0-2530 GCA_964471085.1 uncultured Acidimicrobiaceae bacterium | reverse complement strand
TCTAAGAGAAGAACCACTGAACGCGAGAATGGTGGCAGAGTGATAATAGGTGTCGCGACGAGAAATTGGCCAGCATACGTTGACTCGTTCACAAGGGTTCCTTCTCAGAGACGCGATGCCCTTCTTGAGCAAGTACGATACAGTCAGTTCGCAAAGCAAGATCGCCGCAGTTCTGACAAAGGAGTGCACTGTGAAACTGACGAGTACATCGTTGAGTGACGAGAGTCGCATCGGGCCATTATTCGCACTCGCAGAAGCCGCACCTGAAGGCCACGTTGCGCTATCAGGAAACCGCAATCCGCATCTTGCCTGGTCTGGTGCGCCACCAGGGACACAGTCATACGTCATTACCTGTATTGACATTGACTGTCCAAGCGTTCCCGATGATGTCAACACAGAAGAGAGAGAAGTCCCTGAGGCTCTCGCGCGTGTCGATTTCACTCACTGGCTTCTGGCGAACATCCCCTCCGATGTCTCAGAGATCCCGGAAGGTTCTCACTCCGATCGGGTGACTGCGCGCGGGAAGGGTGCCGACACTGCTCCCCTGGGTGTGCACGGGCTCAACGATTATACGATGTGGTTCGATGGAGATCCAGATATGGGTGGGCGCTGGCATGGATACGACGGGGCGGCGCCGCCGTGGAACGACTCGATCGTCCATAGATATGTCTTCACGGTGTACGCCATGAGCGTTGGTGGCCTCCCTGTTTCGCCGGGTTTCACCCGTGACGAACTTGAGGTTGCAATGCATGGCCACGTACTGGAGTCAGCGTCGATCACGGGAACGTACACAACGAACCCCCGCCTTGGCTAGCAGCCCAGCACGTACTCGGCTGCTCGCGAGACCAGTAAGAGTCTGTCCTCAGAGGAGCTTGGCTTCGATCCAGTCGGCTACGTCCCCCATCACTTCTGCACCTTCGGGCTCGTTGTGCAACTCGTGGCGCAGCGACGGATACAGACGGCGTTCCACACCCTCTGAACGCGAGAGGCCAGCACTTGCTGAGGGGGGAACCAACGTATCGTGTGCGCCATGGATCACGAGAGTTGGTGTCGTCACTGCATGCAATCTCGATGAGATAGCTTTCTGGGTGTCGAAGAGCTCCCTACCGAGGCGAGCCGTGACTCTGGTCTGAACAAGGTCGTCAGCAAAGTACGCCTCCCCGACGCGGGGATCCTTCGAGAGTTGATCCCCCGCAATGCCGGTTGGAAACTGCATTCTGGGTGTCAGGCGCCCAAACACAGAGGCTGCAGCTCGCAACGGTGGCGCGACCTCAGCGCTCAAGGCCGGAGCAGAGAGCACAGCAAGGTTGGGGGAAGGCTCGGTCCCCTCGAGGAGATATCCAACGGATTGGAGTCCACCTAGGCTGTGTCCGTAGAGCACCCACGGACGCCCGGAACGCGAGACAACCTCCTTGGCTATCTCAGCAATATCTTGGTAGAAACGTTCAAAGGTGGGCACGTCACAGCGCGCTCCCCCGCTTCTGCCATGCCCCCGCAAGTCGTATGCGTACACGTTTGCGCCTCGGGAAGTGAAAGTGGTGATCGGTTGCGCCCACCGCCCGGTGTGCTCCCCGAGGCCGTGGATGAGAAGCATGTCGTACCGTGGTGTGTCTATGGTCCACGAGCGCGTGAAGAGGTCAACGCCGTCGGATGTTCGGAAGATGTCCTCGGATTCGATCATGGGTACTCCTCTGCTATCGCGGCCATTGATGCACCGACAATGCCCGCATTGTTGCGCAGCTTTGCTGGAACTACCTTGGCACGCATCTTGAATTGTTCGGAGAATTCCTCGAACCGACGCGAAATTCCGCCACCGAAGATAATGAGGCGGGGCGAGAGAATCAAATCCATCTGCTGCAGGAATTGATCGACACGCTCCACCCACCACTCGATGTCATCGTCGTCGCGACCAACGAGCTGGCCAGCAGCGTACTCCTCCGCGGTCACACCTCTGAACTCGATTCGGCCAAACTCTGAATTCGGCAGAAGCAGATTGTTGTGAAAGAGTGCCGAACCAATCCCCGTACCGAAGGTCAGAAGTAGCGTGACACCATCTTGGGTGTTGTGAGCGCCGTATCTGATCTCCGCGATGCCTGCTGCGTCAGCATCATTCATCACCGTTACCGGTACACCGAATGCCTCACTCATGATGCGGCGCGCATCAAAGTCAACCCAACCTGGGTCAATATTGGCAGCCGTGCGCACGACGCCATCAATGACAACACCTGGAATTGTCACACCGAGAGGGCCGTGCCAGGAGTGGTGATCAATAGCCGCATCCACAGCAGCAATCACGCTCTTGGGTGTGGATGGTTGAGGCGTGGGAATACGGAAACGTTCCCCGATCAACTCCCCCGAGTCGAGGTCCACCGGCGCTGCTTTTACGCCTGATCCACCAATATCAACACCGAATGAGATCATCGGGAGAGCACTCACTTCTTCAAAAATGGAAGCGACGTGCGCTGTGCTGGTACATCTTTTTCGCGGATCGTCACGGTGATGTCGGCACCAGCGTCAGGTGGTGGCGAGA
>CAYYGI010000225.1:0-2543 GCA_964471085.1 uncultured Acidimicrobiaceae bacterium | reverse complement strand
AATGTGATCTCGGGTCCCCCGTCGGGTGAGGTCGTGAGGCGCACCACATACAAGCCCGGGATCACGACACATTCCGCGACACTTCCGGCAATCAACTCCTCGATATCACTCAGCGCAAGGCGGAGACGGAGCTCGTTCTCTGCCAGTCGAACTTTCATAGGCTGCCCTTCATAGGTCAACTTTCATAGGCTGTACTTTTCAATCAATTCATCGTAATCCTCGATTGTGTTGACATTCACGAGGACGAGCGGGTCTACCACGACGTATTCAACAACATCAACATCGTCAAGCACGCCGAACATGGCCCTCTTCCCAGCCGCGAGGCGCTCCACGACGATCCGCTCGACATCAGGTCCGTAAGCCCCGACGAGAGGTTGATCCTCCCCCTCGACGACGGCGATCCTTGCTGAACGGCCAGTTACTGGCGGCTCAGCAATTGCCTGCATGACCTCTCCGGTGAGGAGAGGCATATCGACCGCCGCGATGAAGACCGGCCTCCCTCTTGCAGAACGCAGCGCAGAGAGCAGACCCACGACAGGTCCCTCTCCCGGGAAATCGTCATGCACGAGCACTCCGTCGTCTGAGGGCACCTCAGGCCCCCCGCACACGACCACATCGGAGAACACTCCCTCCATTGTTTCGTAGATGCGGGTGAGGAAAGGGGCACCCTCAACCATGAGCGAAGCCTTCGCGCTCCCCATCCGAGTGCTCGAGCCACCAGCCAGAATTGCTCCAAGTGTGTGAGTGATCATCCCCGCATTCTCGCGCACTCTGGGAACCGCGCACACCGGGTACCAAGAAGGACCTTCACAGAGCTACCTTGAACACATGAAAACAGACCTCGAAATCGCCAGAGCAGTTGATCTGCGTCCAATCACCGATGTTGCTCGAGACATGGGCGTGCCGCCCAACAGCATCGAACAGCGCGGCCACGGACTCGCAAAGATCTCCCTCGAAGCAATCGACGAGATGGGGGCGCCTCGCGCAAAGTACATCCTTGTCACAGCCGTCAACCCGACTCCTCTTGGAGAGGGGAAGACAACGATCTCCGTCGGGTTGGCCCAGGGCTTCAAGCTCCTGAACGAGATGGCGGTCCTAAACCTTCGCCAGCCATCTCTTGGCCCAACGTTCGGAATTAAGGGTGGCGCTGCAGGAGGTGGATACTCCCAGGTTGTTCCCATGGAAGCAATGAATCTGCATCTCACCGGTGACTTTCACGCTGTCACTGCTGCAAACAACATGCTTGCAGCAGTCATCGACAATCACATCTACCAAAGCAACCAGCTCTCGATCAACGTGAAACAGGTCACGTGGCGCCGGGTTATGGATGTCAACGACAGGGCTCTGCGAAACATCGTGGTCGGACTTGGAACAACGCTCGATGGGGTCCCCCGGGAGTCCGGTTTCGACATCACCGCAGCCTCAGAGCTGATGGCCGTCCTTGGGCTCGCGACGAGCCTGCAGGACCTCCGGCAGCGTCTCGGAGAGATCGTCATTGGATACAACAGGCACAAAGACCCTGTCACCGCAGAGGATGTCAGAGGAGCAGGTGCAATGGCGGTGCTTCTCAAGGATGCGCTGAACCCGAACCTGATGCAGACCCTTGAAGGAACACCCGCCCTCATCCACACAGGGCCATTTGCGAACATTGCGCATGGAAACTCCTCAATCGTCGCAGATCAGATTGGTGTGCGAGGCGGAGACTACGTCATCACCGAGGCAGGGTTCGGATCCGATGTGGGTGCCGAGAAGTTCTTTAACATCAAGTGTCGCGCGTCCGGCCTTGCTCCCGATGCAGCAGTGATCGTTACTACCGTGCGAGCCCTCAAGCTCAACTCTGGAAAATTCACCGTTCGCCCAGGAAAGCCACTCCCCGCCGAGATGGTCGCGGAGAACCCAGACGATGTCCTTGCAGGTGCCCCAAACCTTCGGAGGCACATTGCGAATATGCGTCTTCACGGAGTCACGCCGGTCGTCGCGGTGAACGCATTCCCAACCGATCACGCTTCAGAGCATGCGGCGATCGGGGCCATTGCTGACGAGGAGGGAGTATCTTGGGCAATCGCGGAACCCCACTCTCGGGGTGCCGATGGCATGGTTGCTCTCGCAGAGATAGTGAGAGATGCTGCTGTGGATGGATCAGAGTTCAAGCTGCTGTACTCCGATGACATGTCACTGCGCGACAAGATTGAGCGCATCGCAACTCAGGTATACGGCGCCGACGGTGTCGAGTACGACATGAAAGCCGGCAGACAGCTCGACAGCTACGAGTCACACGGCTACGGGAACCTTCCTATCTGTATGGCGAAGACGCAGTACTCGTTCAGCCACGACCCCGGACTCCTTGGTGCTCCGACGGGGTGGGTTCTCCCCGTGCGCGAGGTGCAACTCGTTGCAGGCGCAGGATTCGTTCTGCCACTCGCTGGATCAATCAACCGGATGCCCGGGCTCGGCATCCATCCTGCAGCGCACTCGATCGATATCGATGCAGACGGTGAGATCACTGGGCTGAGCTGATCTCAACAACTTCCGACATCCGGCAT
>CAYYGI010000224.1:0-2551 GCA_964471085.1 uncultured Acidimicrobiaceae bacterium | reverse complement strand
CGTAAGAGCTAAGGCGCGGTTCTTCCGAAATCTCTCCTCGTTAAAGGCAGGCGGCGTTGCTATCTCTCCAGCATCCATCCGTACTCCCTAAATCGGTTGGTACTCTCGCACGCTAACAATCCGTACCGATTCTTGCAAGTGGGATGACCAGAGAAGCTTGCGATGATCCTCGTCGACGACTCCTGGAGTGACCCCAGAAGACCAAGAAAGAGCGACTGCCAACTTGCTACGTCACCGAAAAACTGCAAGAATGACAGATGTAAACCGACTAGGAGGTTGAGAGTGACGGATTCTGGCATCGAGAGCCTACTGCACGAGAAACGCCTTTTTCCACCATCAGACGAATTCACGGCACAGGCGAACGCACAAGCCGAACTGTACGTTGAAGGTGACGATGACTTCGTAGCGTTCTGGACTCGAGAAGCACTCGAGCGGATCACGTGGTTCAAGGAGCCAACAGAGACTCTTGATGACTCGAATGCACCTTTCTTCAAGTGGTGGGCTGATGGGGAGCTCAATGTCGCGTATAACTGTCTTGATCGCCATCTCGATACTGGTGGCGACAAGGTGGCGTATCACTGGGTTGGTGAGCCAGGGGACACGCGCACAATCACCTATCAGGAGCTCTCGGATGAGGTCAACCGATTCGCGAACGGGCTGCGTGCCCTTGGGGTGGAGAAGGGGGACAGGGTTGCGATCTACATGGGTATGGTCCCTGAGCTCGCTGTTGCAATGCTGGCGTGTGCCAGGATCGGTGCTCCGCACTCGGTGATATTCGGTGGGTTTAGCGCTGAGTCGATCATTGACAGGGTTGTCGATGCTCAAGCCAAGGTTCTCATTACATGTGACGGTGCTTGGCGGCGTGGGAAGACAATCCCGTTGAAGGAGAACTGCGACGCTGCAATGGAAGCAACACCCTCTATTGAGCACTGCATCGTGTACGAGCGCACGAAACAGGACATCTCGATGACTGAGGGGCGAGATATTTGGTGGCACGACCTTGTTGATGGAGAGTCAACCGAGTGCGAGCCAGAAGTTATGGGTGCCGAGGATCTGCTTTACATCCTCTACACATCCGGCACGACGGCCAAACCCAAGGGGATCATGCACACCACAGGTGGCTACATCACGAGTGCTGCTGCCACCCATTCACTGGTGTTCGACATCAAACCAGAGAGCGACGTCTACTGGTGCGCTGCAGACATTGGTTGGGTGACGGGTCATACCTACATTGTCTATGGGCCTCTTGCGAATCACACAACCAGCGTCATGTATGAGGGTACCCCTGACTATCCGGAGAAGGACAGGCTTTGGTCCATCATCGAGGAGTACGGAGTAACCATTCTCTACACCGCGCCAACAGCGATCCGAGCGTTCATGAAGTGGGGTTCCGAGTATCCAGCAAGTCGTGATATGTCTTCGCTGCGCCTCCTTGGAAGTGTTGGAGAACCGATCAACCCTGAAGCTTGGATGTGGTACCACGAGCACATTGGTTCAAGCAACTGCCCGATTGTCGACACGTGGTGGCAGACAGAGACCGGTGCCATCATGATCTCCCCTCTCCCAGGGGTGACCACGACAAAACCAGGGTCCGCGACGAAAGCAATGCCGGGTGTCACAGCGGTTGTTGTTAATAAAGCAGGCGAACCAGTCCCCCTCGGGAGTGGCGGGTTCCTGACACTCACGAAGCCGTGGCCCGCAATGCTCAGGTCTATCTACGGTGATGACGACCGCTATGTGAGTACCTACTGGTCGCAGTATCCAGGCCTGTACTTTGCTGGAGACGGCGCCAAAATTGATGAGGATGGCTACCTCTGGATCCTTGGACGAGTCGATGACGTGATGAACGTTTCAGGTCACCGCATCTCCACGATGGAGGTCGAGTCTGCTCTCGTGTCACATCCTGCTGTCGCGGAGTCCGCGGTTGTCGGTGCAGCAGACTCCTTGACAGGTCAAGCAATCGTCGCGTTCGTGACGCTGCGCCGAGGCTTCGAGGAGTCAGATGAGCTCAACGACGAACTCCGTAAGCATGTTGGTACGAAGATCGGTGCGATCGCAAAACCGAAGTCGATCATCTTCACCCCCGACCTACCAAAGACGCGATCAGGGAAGATCATGCGGAGACTCCTGCGCGATATTGCGGACAACCGCACGCTTGGAGATATCACAACCCTCGCAAACGCGGAGATAGTCGCAGCGATCACGGAGCAGGCAGAAACGCAACGCTCGGAGGAATAGACCAGCAGCGAGGAGCACCCTCCTGGCTCGAAGAACTCCGTCAACGCCATCCTCCCATCCCTTCAGGGGGGGGGATGGCGTTGGAGCGTCAGGGAGGATGCTGTACGCAGAACCTGACAAGGCTTCCCGGAGTGCAATCTCCCACCCAGAGTGCAGAGAGCGCTATTGCTCCCCGTCGTGGCCTGTCCTCTCTACCCGATAGCAGCGATCTCTGCTTCGAGCTGCTCGTAGCCGGGGAAGGAAGGATCTGCCGTGATGATCGCGTCAGAGAGTTCGCGAGCGGACTCCCTATCACCGAGCGCCGCTGCTGTGC
>CAYYGI010000223.1:0-2579 GCA_964471085.1 uncultured Acidimicrobiaceae bacterium | reverse complement strand
ACAAGCGCCACTGGTTGCACTACTTCGTCCCTGAGAGTGACCCCGAGAATGATCGCGACGATTGGAATCAGATAGGTTGTCGTCGTCATCCTGGGCCCCCCGACTCGCCCGGCGAGCGTGGAACTCAACGAACGGGCCACCCCGGTGCCGATGACTCCCAGGATCACAACAGCAATGATGGAGCGCGCCGTGAACTCGGAGGTGCCGAGCGAGAGAGCAGCGAAGGGGGCAAGAATCACGCTTGAGACAGTCAACGACCACAACGCTACCGCCGGACCACCGTATTGCTGCTGAAGGGGTACGACAAGATTGCTCGAAATCCCGTAGCCAACAATGGCGAGAAGTACGAGTCCCACTCCAATGGGCGCGGCGTGTGCCCCACCCAGGGAGGGTGTTGCCATCATGGTGATACCGATGAAACCAACGGTGATGCCTGCTATCTGAATTCGCCCAGGGAGGCGCCCGAGGAGGAGACTCGCGATCACCAGGCTGAGAATCGGTGTTCCACTCGTGATCATGCCGGCAACAGCCGAATCTAGCTCTGTTACGGCTTTGGCGAAAAGAAACGAGGGAGCAGTGATCCCGGCAACGGTCACCACACCCATCCGCCCCCAATCCTCTCTGCGTATCCACACGCGAGCTTTCGGGAACGCTGCAAGAGCCGCGGCACCAAGGGCGACACGGCCGAATGCGACGACTCCTGGGGAGAGATGATCGACACCAATCGCTATCCACAGGTACGCAGACCCCCAGATGAGCCCGAGCATGAGCATCAGAGCCCACTCAGTGGGTCCGTATGCAGCCGGACGAGAGCCGATGTTGGTGAGTGGTCGCGTCACGTGCCTCCCGATGCTTGTAACAAGAACTCTACTTGTACAACTCCTCGATCTCGACAGCAAAATGCTCAAGCACTCTGGCACGAACTATCACTCCGGACTCTAATCGCTCCCCCAGCTCGATCGAGAGTGGACGCGAGAGGAGCCCTACGCGTCGGATCTGGGAAGCTCGGGAGAAGCGTTGATTCAGCTCCGTCACTCTGGCTTGGACGTGGGCAAGAGCTGCTCTGCTCTCCTCTCTCAGACTGTCACTAACCGAGATGAGGACGCCGAGTTGGTCATAGCCATCACCCACAACGACTACATCGAGGATCTCTGGGTCCTGCTTCAGCGAGAGCTCGATCTGGCTCGGGTCGACATTCTTCCCCCCCGACGTGATGACAATGTTCTTCTTGCGTCCCGTGATCGTAAGCACGCCGTCATCCTCCACCCTTCCGTAATCCCCGGTGTGGAGCCAACCATCTTGGAGCGCGTGTCGGGTCGCGTCGGCATTGTCGAGGTAGCCAAGGAAGACGGTCCGACCACCAATGAGAATCTCACCATCATCCCCGAGAGCGATCTCCACACCAGGGAGGGGGAGGCCTACCGTCCCGTATCGGTTCGCGCCCTCCCTCGTCACGACTGATGGGCCTGTGGCCTCTGAGAGGCCGTAGACCTCGCGTACTGGTATGCCGAAACCGGAGAAGTACTCAAGGGTCCCAGGGTGCCCCTTCGCTGCGCCACTGAATGCAAGCCGTACGTTTGCAAATCCCATCGCCTCTCGGGCTCGGTGGGTGAAGAGCCTCCCTGCAAGAGCTCTCAATATTGTGCGGAGAAGCGAGTGGTGGCGCCCTTCATTTCGCAGAGCAATATCTCTGTGGGATACCCGCATTGCCCACTGCGCGATCCTTGCTCTCGGTCCGTTGAGCCCATCGATCTGTTTGCGCGCCGCCCGCTCGAGCCCGGACCACACAAGGGGGACACCAAAAAAGATCGAGGGCTGAATGTCGAGGAGGTCGACGCGCATCCGCCCCAACGACTGAGCAAACGCAACGGGGTAGCCGACGTGTGCCGGTGCAAGAATTGTGAAAATCTGTTCAGCAATGTGCGAGAGCGGCAGGTATGACAGGGCGCTGTCGCGTTGGGTGACATCGAACAACTCGACCGAGGAGCGTGACGCGGACACAAGATTGTCGTGGCTAAGTACAACACCGACCGCTTCACCGTGTCCTGCGGCAGTAAAAAGGAGTGTTGCAGGGTCGCCGAGACGGAGAGCGCTGAGACGCTCATCAACCGCGCCAGTATCAACGGAGCCACCGAGCCTGAGAAAGTCTGACCACGAGAGCGAGCCCTCGGGCGCTTCGTCAACCCCAACAATCAGATCAAGGGCATCGTGCGCGTCCTGCTCAATGAGCCGGACGTGAGCTGCGGTCTGACAGAAGACGATGCGTGCCCGGGACCGCTCAACCAAGCTGACAACCTCATCTTGCGAACTTGAGAAGTAGATACCGACCGGCACCGCTCCGACTGCCATAGCGGCAACGCTGATGATCACCCACTCTGGGGTGTTGTACGACAAGATCGCAACACGGTCTCCGGGCTCAATGCCCGCCCCGATCAGCGCCTCTGCTGTGGTGCGGAGAGCTTCCCCATACTCCCCCCACGTCGTTGTCTCCCAGGCACCGTCAACCCGATGCAGCAGCGCAGGTGCCTCCGGCATCTGCTCCGCGTTGGCAAGCACGAGATGCGGAATCGTGCCTCGAT
>CAYYGI010000222.1:0-2585 GCA_964471085.1 uncultured Acidimicrobiaceae bacterium | reverse complement strand
GAGGGGCTGTTGCTTGTAATTGAAACAAAGAAGCTGTCGCGCATATTCGAGCCTCGCGGCTCGAGTGTGGTTGAGGCGTTGAGGGGTGTTGACCTGAAGGTCGAGGAGGGGGAGCTCCTTGGGTTGCTTGGCCCGAATGGGGCGGGGAAGACCACTCTTACGAAGGTGCTCACGACGTTGCTGTTACCTACATCGGGCTCTGCCCATGTTCTTGGTTTCGATGTTGCGCGTGACGAAAAGGAGATCCGGCGTCGCATCGGCTTCATGTTCGGTGGGGAACTTGGTCTCTACACGCGCCTGTCTGCCATCGACAATATGAGGCTTGCAGCAGAGTTGTACGGTGTTTCTGCAAAGCAGCAGCGCGGGCGTATTGATGAGCTCATTGAGCGCGTCGGGTTAACCGATCGCGCCTCGGATCGTGTCGAGACGTACTCGAAAGGTATGCGCCAGCGCCTCCACATTGCTCGTGCTCTCGTACACGATCCCGCTGTGCTCTTCCTCGATGAGCCCTCCATTGGCCTAGATCCGGAGGCAGCACACAACTTTCGCAGGCTTGTGCGTGAACTCTCTGAGAGTGGGAAGACGATTCTGTTGACTTCGCACTATCTCGTTGAGGTCGAGTTGCTGTGTCGACGGATTGTTGTGCTCGATGCTGGTGAGGTTCGCTACGACGGTTCACCTTCCGGTCTCTCCTCTCTTGTGGAGTTGGATCGCATAGCCCAAGTGGCATTCACGTCGGGTTCGCCTCGGGCATTCGAGGAGGACGCTGGGAAGCTCGGGCTCAGGGTGCTCGACATTGTGACTGAGGATCTTGCCTATCGAGCATCCATTGCACTGTCACCGGATCAGGGGCCTCTCCTCGACGAGTTAGGGTCGAAGTGGGGTTTTGTTGAGGATCAGGTCGTGATGCGCAAGCCCTCCCTGGAAGACTCGTATCTTGCCCTTGTGTCTTCGGGGTAGGCAGCGTGTACTGGTTCTTTCGCATCATTGCTCTCCGTTTCTGGATACAGTTCCGCCTGCTCTCGCGCTCGGCGTACTTCATTGTTGTTGCTGCCGTCCAGCCCATTGCGGTGGCTTTTATAGCGTTCACGGCACTTGGTGAAGTCGACGACATCGTGATCATCCGAGTTGCAATTAGTGCAGGTCTCATTGGTGCGGGCTCGGCTGTGGTGTACGGCGCAGCCGAAGCAATCTTTATGCAGCGCTACACGGGGACGCTTGAGACCGCTGTTGCTGCACCTGCCCCCTATCTTGCCCAGGTCATTGGTCTCTCCCTTGCCCCGGTAGGCCTTGCTGTGTACTCCTTCGGGGTTGCAGCCCTGATTGGAGTGGTCCGCCTCGGTCGGATCCCGGAGCTCCCCTATCCGGGAGCGTTGACGGCTGGGATTGCAGCGACCATTGTTGCCTTCCTCGCCCTTGGGTTCCTCATGGCTTCTGCCTATGTCCTCTCTCGCCAGGCAATGGAGATATCGAACTTCCTGGAGTACCCGTTCTGGATTCTTGGCGGCCTACTCATCCCCGGTTACGCGCTCCCAGACGTCCTCCACACGGCGGGCCTCATCCTCTCCCCACTCATGTGGTCAACAGATGCCATAGATGCTGCCCTTGCGGGTGAACCGATCCTCCTCCTTGTGGGAGTGTCGCTGGCTTACAGCAGCGCTGTGGCGGGTGCGGGCGTGCTTCTCATGAAGAGGGTGCTTGTGAAGGCCAGAGTTGAGGGGAGTCTTGCGCTGAGATGACTGTTCCTAGAAGACTTGCTGGTACACACAGAGGCCGATCCCGATGATTCAGGCTCTCCGCCTCGCGACTGTTGGTGGTGTCCTCTCGTTCCGCGCTCTCTTTGCTTGGTATGCACCATCCATCTTCTTGTCCACCATGATTGCTGTTCCTGTCATGCAGACGCTCCTCTTTGTCCTGATTGGTGACTGGACTGGTTACCAGTCTCGGGAGTTCTTCATCGTGGGGAACGCCTTCCAAGTAACCGCAATGGCCGGGATTGTGGGTGCTGCAACGGTGATTGCAAGCGAGAGACGATTCGGGACGCTGAGCCACATCATTGGATCCCCCGCACAACGCTGGGCGCTCTTCCTTGGCCGGTCACTCCCCATGGCAGTCACAGGTCTCGTCTCGCCCTGGGTGATCTTCACCGTTGCACTCGCAATCGGGGGCATCGACGCAAGCATTGCTGATGTCGTTGCTATCACCCCGCTTCTCCTCGCTGCATCGTTCTCGGGTGCTGCTCTCGGGCTTGTAGTGAGCGCTGCTGCCCTTACCGGGCGAGAGGCGTTCCATCTTGCAAGTCTGGTGTACATCGGGCTTCTCGTAGTGAGTGGAGCAAATGTCGCCTTCGGGGACCTCCCCGCAGTACTGCAAGGCATCGGCTTTGTTGCACCCATTACCCACTCCCTCCAAGGCGCACGCGACTTCCTTAGTGATCCCACTATCGGCTTCCCACTGAACCAGCTCCTAGCTGAGATCGGTATTGGTGTGGCTTGGCTCCTCGTGGCCCTGATCCTGCTACGCATCTTCGAGCACAGAGCCCGCGTCACAGGAACCATCGACTACGTCTGAACCAAACCATCGCC
>CAYYGI010000221.1:0-2597 GCA_964471085.1 uncultured Acidimicrobiaceae bacterium | reverse complement strand
CTCTCGCCTGCGATCTCGATCGATCAGAAGACGGCGAGCCGCAACCCCCGCTCCACCGTTGGGACGGTCACGGAGGTCCACGACTATCTGCGTCTCCTCTTTGCTCGCATCGGCGTCCCTCACTGCCCGAACGACGGATCGATCGTCTCGCGACAGACACCCCAACAGATCGTCGACCGCGTCTTGGAGTTGGAGGAAGGGATACGGTTCCAGGTGCTTGCACCTGTTGTTCGCGGGAGGAAAGGGGAGTACGAGGGCCTTGTCGCAGACCTCGTGAAGGCGGGATATTCGAGAGCTCGCATCGATGGTGAAGTCATGAACCTCACCGATGACTTCGATCTTGCCCGCTATGAGCAGCACCACATCGAGGTCGTAGTCGACCGGATGGTCCGGGCAGAAGGGATGGAACGACGTCTCACGGACTCCATGGAGACGGCGTTGCAACTCGGAGAAGGCACCGCAATTGTTGACATCATCGATGGGCCGGCGCTCTCATTCTCCCAAGCTTTCTCGTGCCCGGTGTGTGGCCTCTCTTTCGAGGAGCTACAGCCGAGGAATTTCTCTTTCAACAGTCCGTACGGTGCCTGCCAGGAGTGCTCTGGTATCGGCACGAAGTTCCAAGTCGATGCCAGCCTCATCGTCCCACAACCAGATCTCTCTCTCGCAGAGGGTGCTATCGCGCCGTGGCGAGGCCGGCACCGCATGACCTACTACCAGCGCCTCATCAGATCGGTCGCTGATGTCCACGACATTGATGTGGAGGAACCGTGGGCTTCCCTCGAAGAGGACGCGAAGGAGCTCTTTCTCTACGGAGGTGGGGACGGGTCCTACACGGTTCGCTACGAGAACCGATTCGGGAGGCAGCGGACGTACGACGCAACGTACGAGGGTGCCCTGAACTGGGTTGAGAGACGCTACCGGGAGTCAGAGTCCGACGGTGCACGCGCAGGCTATCAGCAGTACATGCGCGAGATCCCTTGTACACGCTGCAACGGGGGTCGCCTGAACGATATCTCTCTCGCAGTCACGGTTGGTGGGCTCTCGATCGGTGATGTGTCGAACCTCAGCCTGAGGGCGAGCAACGACTTCTTGAGCGGAATTGTCCTCAACGACAGAGATACGACGATTGCTGGACCAATTCTCAAAGAGATCGGGGAGAGGCTCAGCTTCCTCGTCACTGTCGGGCTTGACTATCTGACACTCGCCCGCTCCGCAGCCACCCTTGCCGGGGGTGAGGCACAACGTATCCGCCTTGCGACCCAGATCGGATCCGGGCTCGTCGGTGTTCTGTACATTCTCGACGAACCCTCCATCGGGCTCCATCAACGAGACAACCAGAGGTTGATCGAGACGCTCCTGCGGCTGCGTGATCTCGGCAATACGCTCATTGTGGTGGAGCACGACGAAGACACGATCAGGGTTGCTGATCAGATCGTTGACATCGGCCCAGGCGCTGGGGAGCACGGAGGGAGGATTGTTGCTCAGGGGGGAGTCGCTGATCTTGAAGCCGAGCCCACATCGATCACTGGCATGTACCTCTCAGGTGAGCGGAGCATCCCGATCCCAACACAGCGAAGACCCGGACGAGGGGAGTTCATTGCTGTGTACGGTGCGAGCGAGAACAACTTGAAGGAGATTGACGTCTCCTTCCCGCTGGGCACGTTCACTGCTGTTACCGGTGTTTCTGGGAGTGGAAAATCGACGCTCGTTGATCAGATTCTCAGCCGGGCACTTCACGCCTCTCTCCACGGTTCGCGTACGATGCCAGGGCGGTATCGCAAGATTGAGGGCCTTGAGCACATAGATAAGGTCATCAAGATCGACCAATCTCCGATCGGCAGGACACCCCGCTCAAACCCCGTCACGTACACGAAAGTATTCGACGCTATCCGCCAACTCTTCGCAGCAACGCCGGACTCCAAGATGCGGGGCTACCAACCGGGACGGTTCTCTTTCAACGTCTCTGGCGGCAGGTGCGAGACATGTAAAGGGGATGGAACGCTCAAAATCGAGATGCACTTCCTTCCAGACGTCTACGTTCAATGCGACACATGTGAAGGCCTCCGGTACAACCGAGACACGCTCGAAGTGGAGTTCAAGGGTCATTCGATCGCGGACGTTCTTGGCATGTCGATCGAAGAAGCCGTGACCTTTTTTGAGAACCAGCCGAGGATTGCGAGAGTGCTGGGAACGCTCTACGACGTTGGTTTGGGGTACGTGCGCCTCGGTCAACCAGCCCCGACACTCTCAGGTGGGGAGGCGCAACGCGTCAAACTTGCTGCCGAGCTCTCGAAGCGTTCGACGGGGCGAACCTTGTACATCCTCGATGAGCCGACGACGGGGCTCCATTTTGAGGACATACGGAAGCTCCTTGGTGTTCTCCAACGCCTTGTTGACGGAAGGAACACGGTTGTGGTGATCGAGCACAACCTTGATGTCATCAAATCTGTGGATTGGGTGATAGACCTGGGGCCGGATGGAGGAGAGGGTGGGGGAGAAATCGTCGCCGTCGGTACCCCGGAAGAGCTCACGGAAGTGTCGCAGAGTTACACGGGGAAGTTCCTCAGGGATGTACTCGCATGCACTTGACGTTCTCC
>CAYYGI010000220.1:0-2611 GCA_964471085.1 uncultured Acidimicrobiaceae bacterium | reverse complement strand
CCTCACACGAATGATGACAAAGTTCACTCCAAGGCTCTATGAGCGGATGATGGCGCGGTCGCTACGTTCTGAGCTCGAGAGCTAATTAACGGCGTAACCCGGTCCTCTTCTTCTTCGATTCATGTGAGTTTTGGCGTGCCTCCCAGAAGAGATCGAAGACTTCAGCGGTTGACTTGCGGGGCGTGTAGCTGAATTCTTCTTTGAGCCTCCGATTGGAGAGCACGGGTCGATATTGGAGGAAGTTGACTTGCTCCGGCCCGTACTGAGAGGCGCCTGCGGCTCGAAGTATGCGGAGACAGCAACGGATCAACCAAGCGGGAGAGATGATCGATCGCTTGTTCATGCGGCGAGCAATCTCAGCAAGCGAAATTGATCCGTCAGCGGCGAGATTGAAGATACCGGCGGTATCGGTGAAGATGCCACGGCGGAGCGCCAAAACGACGTCCTCATCCCATATGAACACGAATGGGGTCTGGGATCCAGCGACCCCGAGGACGAAGCGACGGTCGAACAGATCAGTTATCTGATTCTGTGTGCTTCTTCCCAAGACGGTCCCAGATCGGAAGACGAGTTGTTGGAGCTCCGGGTGTTCGACGCGCCATCGAGCAAGCAGCTCTTCTACGAGACGCTTGTGATCAGAGTAGGCGAACTCCGGATTTCCGCGCAGTGCATCGTTCTCATCAATCCATTCGGGATTGTCCTCGTGGTAGCCGTATGCAGCTCCTGATGATGAGATGATGATTTTCTTCACTCCCGCAGCGAGGCAGGCCTCGAGTACATTCTCTGTGCCGTCCACATCGATGGAGCGCTCGAGTGCTCGATCAGGCCTTCTGCCGGGTGACACGATCGCGGCGAGATGTACCACAACTTCGATCTTGTGCTCGGTGAGAAGCTCCGCGAGTGACGGGTCACGAACGTCCGAAACGACGTACCTGATACCATCGAGAGGAGCTGTTGGGTGTCGGATGTCAGCCGAGACGATGGTCTTTAGATCACCAGGATCTGCTGCGAGTGAGGCTGTGAGGGCGCTGCCGATGTATCCACCGCCACCGGTGATGAGGAGAGCGGATGTCACTTCGCGACTTCAACTGCGACTGCGACCGGGCGCTTCGACCAGAACCAGGCGAGGGACAAGCCGGCAATGATGTGCCACACGCCCCACCATGCAGCGATCATTGCCATGCCGCCGAGCCCCTCGAAGAAGGTGAAGATGAGTACGAGTGCGAGAGCGGAATTCTGGAGACCGACCTCGAAGGTGACAGCTCTCCGATCCCGCTGCTCAAGTCGAGCAACCGTGGAGGCACCGAACCCGAGTCCGAGGGCGAGTGCGTTGTGGAGTGCAACGATGCCGATCAAGAATCCCATGTGGGTAAGGAAAAGGTTCCAGTTGTTCCCGAGAGCGAGTAGCACGAAGAGAACAAAGATGACTACCGAGAAAATCTTGAACGGCTGTTCAAGCTTCGCTGCAAGGGAGGGCTTCCTTTTTGCGAGCAGCAGCCCTGCACCCATCGGGAGACCGAGAATCACGACGATCAGGATGAAGAGGGTGAGCGGGTTGAGAGAGATTGCTGCGAGGAGGGGCTCGGTTGCTGGGTTGAGTTGCCCCCAGAGAGAGAAATTGAGTGGTGTCATCACCACAGCAACAGCCGTAGACACACCGGTCATCCCGACAGAGAGTGGTGCGTTCCCCTTCGCGAGGTAGGTCATGATGTTGGAGAGATTTCCTCCAGGGCAGGCAGCCACAAGAATCATCCCCAGTTCAATCGAGGGAGCGAGATCGAGTGCGAGTGTCAGGAGGAATGTAGCGAAGGGGAGGAGGACGAACTGTGCGCCAAGGCCGATCGCTGCCGGTTTCGGTGTCTTTGCCAGCACTCGGAAATCCTTGGTATCGATCCCGAGTGCCATTCCGAACATCATGAGACCAATGAGGATGTTGAGAGCAATGAGAGAGGTCTCATCGAAGTTCAGGACTGCATCATCTATGCCCCCCATCATGCTTCCCCTTTCGGCTCTTGGTGCATCTTCTTGAAATGAGCCAACCCCGGTGCCCACATGTGCTTCACCGGATCCACATCGACATGGATGACAGAGGTCACAGGGAGGGCCAGGCTGCGTTCAATGGCGCGTTCGAGATCGGCGGGTGCTGAGACTCTCTCTCCGTGTGCACCCATCGACCTGCCAAGTTCTGCGTAGTCGATTTTTCCAAGGTTCGTGTTCACGTTCTCGTCCTCGCTGAGGCTCTTCTTGATGAGCATTTTCAGGGGCTTCAAGGCAATGGATTGTGACATTTTCACCATCCCCCACTGCTCGTCTGAGACAACGATGAAGGTGATCTTGTAGTTGTTGCGAACCGCGGTCTCGACCTCCTGAGGGTGCATCCCGAATGCTCCATCTCCGATAATGCAGACAATCTGGCGGCCCGGATATGCATGGGCGGCACCGAGCGCTTGGCCAACTCCTGCTCCGAGATGACCCATGTGAGGTGTACCGAGTATTGTGTTCGGCTGGGTCACGTGCCAGAAGAAGGCACACCACACAGCGGTATTGCCGCCGTCCGCGATGAGGATGGCGTCATCGTCGAATATCTGCCTTGCAATGGTGGGTATGTGTG
>CAYYGI010000219.1:0-2623 GCA_964471085.1 uncultured Acidimicrobiaceae bacterium | reverse complement strand
TTAACCCTGCTAAGCTCCCTTTTCATGAAGGCACAAGAAAAAGAATCAGAGGACAAATCGGGAGAAGGGCCGGGTATCAGCCGACGGGCATTCCTGGCAGTTTCGGCGTTCGGCGTCGCCACGGTGGCACTTGTTGGAACAATCGGTACCAAGGCCGTCCAGGGATTGATGAATCTCGGCGTACCAATCCCTTGGTACAAGCAGGGTGAGGTCAAAGAGACGTACAGCACCTGTTCTATCTGCCCCTGGTCGTGTGGAATAATCGTTGAGTCTGTCAATGGGCGGGTCCATAAGGTCAGGGGGAATCCTGCTGACCCCCAGAGTCGCGGCATGCTGTGCGCTCGCGGGGAAGGAGGCCCATCGTTCGTTCACGATCCGGATCGCCTCAAAAACCCGATGATTCGGGTAGGGGAGCGAGGCGCTGGTGAGTTCCGCTCGGCGACGTGGGAGGAAGCCCTCGACCACATTGCAGAGAAGATGTTGACTATTGCCGATACGTACGGTGAGGAGTCAATCGCGTTCTTCGGACACCATTCAGGAGAGTTCTGGTTCACCGATCACTTCGCTCAAGCATGGGGCTCACCGAATGGTGCTAAGCCTTCCGCAACCCTCTGCGTCAGCCCACGTGAAGAAGCGTCTCTGATCATGATGGGGATTCCGGTCGGGGGACACGAACCGGTGGACTGGGAGTTCATCGAGTGCTTCGTCCTCATCGGCTCTCACATCGGTGAGGATGCTCGCAACACGATGATGCAGGACTTTGCAGAGGCCAAGGCACGCGGCGCCAAGATCATCGTGGTGGATCCGCGGTTCTCTACCGCAGCGTCCAAAGCGGATCGCTGGTTACCGATCAAGCCTGCCACCGACACAGCACTGCTCCTAGCGTGGTCGCACGTACTCATAGCCGAGAACCTCTACGACGCTGAGTACGTTGCAGAGTGGACTGAGGGCTTTGACAAACTCGCCGAGCACGTTGCCGAGTTCACTCCCGAGTGGGCGGCTGGCATCACGGACATTTCGGCAGACACCATTCGAGAGACTGCTCGGATGATGGCCAAGGCTATTCCCTCTTCAGCAATTGTTCCAGGGCGCCACACCACATGGTACGGCAACGACACCCAGCGGATGAAAGCTGTTTATACGGTCAACACTCTCCTGGGCGCCTACGGACGCAAAGGTGGGATCTATTTCGGGAAGTCGGCCCGCCTTGACTCCTTCCCTCACCGACCCTACACCGTCATGGGCGGAGCAGGTGGCTGTGCAGTCGACCCTGGCGAGGAAGTTGCCGAGCTCCCCGTTGGTCCAACCGGTAAGTCTCGCGCAGATGGGGTGCGCGAGACATTCCTGCGCGGACCAACCGCTATTCAGGAGCTCATTGAACCGATGATCTCGGGTAAGCCGTACCCGATCAAGGGACTCTTCGTGTACGCAGTCAACCTCTTCCACTCTCTCCCGAACCCGGAGAGGACGAAGGAGGGTCTGCGCAATCTCGACCTGATAGTCGGAATCGATGTTCTGCCTATGGATCACATTGCTTGGTGCGATGTTGTCCTCCCCGAAGCCTCCTACCTTGAGCGTTACGACAACCCACTCGTACGGCGACACAAGACTCCATACATTGCGCTGCGTGAGCCGGCGATTGAGCCGTACGCGGATACGAAGCCCGCGTGGTGGATGGCTCGTGAGCTCGGCATCCGCGTTGGTCTTGAGCCATTCTTCCGGTGGGATACGATCGAGGAGTATCTCAATCGTCGCTTGATGTCCGTCGGTTCCAGCCTCGATGATATGCGGGCAGCAGGAGGTATTCTCGTCCAGGACGGGGCACCCTACTTCGAGGATCTCCCCGACTCTCCATTCACGACGCCTTCAGGGAAGATTGAGTTCTACAGCGAGCTCCTCGCCGACGCAGGCCTTGATCCGATCCCCGTGTATGAGCCGGTTCCGGAGCCGCCTCCAGGCACCTTCCGGCTCCTCTATGGCCGCCATCCCGTACACACATTCGCGATGACCCAGAACACACCGGTGTTGTGGGAGCTCTTCCCCGAGAACGAGGTGTGGATCAGTGCTTCGGTGGCACCCTCCCTCGGGATCCAGAACGGTGACATGGTCATACTGGAGAACGCACAGGGGGTGACCGAGGGCCCTGTCCGTGCCAAGGTCACCGAGCGGATTCGTGAGGACGCGGTGTACATGGTGCACGGCAACGGCCACAAATCCAAGGAGTTGACCCGTGCGTTTGGCAGGGGGGCGAGCGGTGCCGCACTCATGTACGACTACCGCCTTGATCCTATCTGTGGCGCAGCGGGGATACGAACGACGTTCGTCTCCATAGAGAAGGCGGTCTGAGCATGCCTCGTTATGGAATGGCGATTGATGTTGCTCGGTGTGTTGGATGCCAGGGCTGCCTCGTGGCCTGCAAAGTGGAGAACGAGGTGCCTCTGGGTGGGTTCCGGCTACGCATGCGCGAAGAAGTCGTTGGTACCTTCCCCAACCTCCAAGGAGAGTTCCGCCTTGAGCAGTGCTTCCACTGTGAGAACGCCCCCTGCGTGCCTGTCTGTCCGACGGGTGCCACCTACCAGACAGACGAAGCCGCTGGCGGGCTTGTCATGATGGACCCGGTCCT
>CAYYGI010000218.1:0-2665 GCA_964471085.1 uncultured Acidimicrobiaceae bacterium | reverse complement strand
CATTTCGTTACCTCCTTGCGTATCCACCCTCCCATTGTGACAGATGTCACCACAGCCACCAGCGCGGGATGGCCAGTAGTTGAGCAGCGTCTTGAGGATGGTTTCGATCCGGTGACTGGAATCCGCGTCGATGGCACCAAGCTCCAGGAGAAACCAAGTGTCGAACAAATCCCGGCATTGGAGACGTTGCATGATCAACCGCAGCTTCTCAGCACCTGCCTCGTTTTCTAGGGAGTAGAAGCGCAGTAGCCGCGTATCAGGCTGATCCTCAAAGCCCTCTTGGAGGATTGATCAGGCACCGCCTCCGTCTGCCAGCATTTTCTTCACTTCCCAAGACCATGCTTCTCGAACTGACGAGTTTCGTAGTACGATACCTAGGTGGAAATCCACTCTTCGGCACTGAAGCACGGCGTGAGTCGCGAAGACATCGAACACGCCGTGCGAAACGCCATGGCAATCGATGACCTTGAAGATGATCTCCGGCTCTACCTGGGAGCAGACCGCAGAGGCGATCTGCTCGAGGTTGTCGCGATCTACCGACGCGAACTATCGGAGCTCGTGATCCACGCGATGCCGATGCGATCGAAGTACCGCCACCTCATACCAGGAGAATGATCATGGCCAAGAAGGATCTCGGAACTACTCGAAGCGGCGAGCTAATCACCGATCAACTCGTTGAGACCCTCGCTGATCAGGCCGAAGCAGGCTTCGACACAGAGGAAATCCTCCTCCGTCGAGGTGGCCGTCCGCCAATGGGATCTGCGGCAGCCTCTGTCGAGTCGGTACGTCTCGACCCCGAGTTACGCCAAGCGCTGAGCGAGCGAGCCGACGCTGAGGGAAGAACAACCTCCGAGCTGATCCGAGACGCACTTCGACGATACCTCCACGCAAGCTGAGATCGACGGACCGTGTGGCTCTCTATCTCCGACGTAACCCCGCCAAATCCCCAACAGGTCATGAGCCCGACCAGCAGGGTCGCCCATCCATTTGGCGCTAAACACTCGATCAAGCTCCTCGACGCCTTCTACAAGCATGGCACAATAGTGACCATGTCCAGTGAATCGTTGCGTACCGTCCGAGACCGCTTCTCGGAGTTCATCTACCGAGTTCAGACACATCATCAACGAGTGGTTGTCACCAAGAACTGAACACCCGTCGCGGTCTTGATCAGCCCTGAAGATCTTGAGTCCCTTGAGGAGACGCTCACGGTGCTCGGTGACTCCGAAGCGGTATCAGAACTGGTCGAGGAGTATCGCGCGTATTCGACCGGTGACGTCGTCCGCGGCGTCAAGGACGTCAGAGCTTTGCGACCCAGGACGGTCGGCAACGTGGATGGTCAGTAGTTGAGTAGCGTTTTGACAATGGTTGCGATCCGGTGGCTGGTCTCCGCGTCTACGGCGCCGAGGCGGTGGACGAGCCGGTTCCGGTTGACCGACCGCACGAGTTCGCACTGCACGTAGCTTGTGACATCGAGGCCCGTCACCGATTCAGCCTCGACCTCAACGTGGAGTGAGAGGCCTCGCCGGGTTGTTGTCAGCGGTACAACGATGATGAACGGAAAGTTGGTTCCGAACGTATCAGGTGGGCCGAGGACGATCGCAGGCCGGTGTGCCCCTGGTTCACCCGGATACGGCTCACCGAAGTCGACGAGCCACAGGTCGTCAACCGAGGCCATCGGCCACCGAGGTCGCATCGGCATCAGCCACATAGCTCTCCCACGCCGTGTCATCGCTGCTCAGATCGGCGAGCTCCCCGGCCACCTGATGGGCGAAGCGCTGGCGACGCAGCGCCTCGGCGGCGTCACTGACGGTTTCGATGAGGGAGGCGCCCGCCGCCTTGCTCATCTCTACGAGGGTTGCGTGGGTGTCGGTGTCCACACGTATCGTTGTCGTGCTCATCAACTCAGTCTACATTATGCATGCGTCTTCGTCTACTGCGCCGACACCCAAAACTGGGTTCTGTGCTCTGTTTTTGTGTTCTTGTCATACCCTGTTTGTAGGGTGGGGGTTATGTACGAGGTTGGCTTTAAAACGGATTTTGATCCCGCACAGATTGCACCTGAGTCGTTGTTTCCGTGTGTTGACACAATGGAACCCGGTCTCATGTTGGCAGCGATCCTCTCCACTGTTGATGTCCACAAACTCTCCGGGCATGACCGTATTGTTGTGATGCGTGCCCATCAACGTATGGCCACCTACTTCCAGGGCCACGTATACCAGGACATGGCAGCAGTTGTAGACACAATGGAAGACGACTACGGGGACAACAGTGACCTGGCACGCGAGACAGCAAGCCAAGAAATCCGTGTAGCCCTCACCCTCACCAGACACGCTGCAGACATTGAACTCGGTTTTGCACTCGATCTTACTGAACGCCTCCCAGACCTCATAACCATGCTTGACAGTGGAGCCATTGATATCAGGAGGGCACAAGTGATCAACAACGGTACCTGTCATCTCTCTGTTGAGGCTGCTCGTCGTGTTCTTGTACGTATCAAAGACACAGCCCCAGGGTTGACAACAGGACAACTCAGGGCACAAGTCACGAAGCTCTGTATCAAAGTAGACCCTCATGAAGCACAAGAACGCTATCAGCATGCCCTTAAGGATCGCAGAGTCATAGCAACACCAACCGTGGAAGGGACAGCAACCCTGACAGGATTGAA
>CAYYGI010000217.1:0-2683 GCA_964471085.1 uncultured Acidimicrobiaceae bacterium | reverse complement strand
GTGCTCTCGAAGTTCACTGAACCGGTTCTGCACCGATCCATCGAGCACGGTATCTCCAACTTTCGTGACCAGACCTCCAAGCACATCGGGGTCGACCACGACCTTGACGTGGACACGCTTCCCTGTGGCAGATGCCAGGGCAGCAGTGAGACGCTCAATCTGTCCGGCATCAAGCTCCATTGGAGAGCGGACCTCCGCGACTACTTCGCCCTCGGCTGCAGCAGCGAGTTCCGCAAGCTTCGCTGCGATCTCGCCAAGCTGCCTTGACCGGCCAGAAGCGACCAAGAAATTGATCGCAGCAACCGTCACTTTCGAGGCTCTCTGTGTAAGGAGCTCATCGATGATTCCCTGCTTGCGTTCCTGAGGGATCCGAGAATCCGCGAGGGTATCAATCAGCTCACTGTTGCCAGCCAGTGCGTGTGCAGCGCGATACATCTCATCGGTGAGCCCGGCAGTATCACCTTCAGCGCGCGCGATATCAAGGAGCGCAGCAGCGTATCCCTCGATGCGGTCTGCTTGAACAGTCGCTTCTTCCATTGCTTACTTCACTCCACCTAACTCGTCGATGTAGTGATCAACGAGTTCGCGCTGAGCGTCGGCATCGAGAGTTGAGCGAATCATCTTCTCAGCAACGCCGATAGAGAGGTCAGCTACCTGGCCCCGCAGATCAGCAGCGGCGCGGTCTCGTGCTGTGACGATCTCATCGTTCACGCGGACCCTGATCAACTCCGCATCTCCCTCAGCACGAGAGACAATGTCACCTTTGACCGACTCACCAGCGTCGCGAGCGTCGTTGAGGATCTTGGAGGCCTCCTCCTTGGCACCTGATATCTGAGTGCGGTAGTCCGTAAGGAGAGACTCCGCTACAACTTTCGCCTTCTCGGCCAGCTCAAGCTCAGCCGCGATCGCGGCCTGGCGTTCCGCAAGGATCTCGTTGAGTACCGGGACCGCCCACTTCCAAATGAAGAGGAAGACGATTGTGAAAGCAATAATCCCACCCCAGAGCTCCTCAGGCACCGGAAGGAGCATGCGGAAGCCTCCACCTTCTTCAGCTTCTGTCTCTACCGGCTCAACTGCCTGAGCCAGAGTGGCCTGAGCCAGAGTGAGCTGTGCGAATACGTTCGTGAACATCCGTTCCTCCTTGAGTTAAATCAGGAAGAAGAGCACGAAAGCCAGAAGCGCGAGTGCCTCGGCGAACGCCATTCCCAAGAACATTGCGGTTCGAACCATACCTGCGGCCTCGGGCTGACGTGCCATTGCCTGCACGGCGTTTGCGCCGATCATACCAATCGCGATCGCCGGCCCAATAGTCGCCAGGCCATACCCGAGGAGGGCGATGGGTCCTGCCAATGCTTCCATTATTTACCTTTCTTAAGTCCCGTCACCAGGATCGGTTGATTAGTGCTCCGCATTCACGGAGGAGTCGATATACACCGCGCTCAAGAGCGTAAAGATGTATGCCTGCAAAAGAATGACGATGAGCTCAAAGAAGAAGATCCCGATAGCCAGCACCCACCATCCGATGCCGAGCATTCCGCGAAGCAACCCGATCTCATCAATCGTAGCAAACGACACGAATGCTGTCATCATAAGCATCGAGAGCATCAAGTGGCCTGCCACGAGGTTGGCAAAGAGCCGGACAGCCAGCGAGAAGGGGCGCACGAAGAATGTTGAGAAGAACTCGATCACGCCGACTGCCGGCTTGAAGGCGATAGGGACGCCCGGGGGCCAGACGATCGCGGTGAAGTATCCAATCCCGTTGCGCTTGAGCCCAGCGAAAATGAAGACGACCCACGTGAGGAGCGCCAAGAAAAGCGGGATCGACATCCTTGACGTGATCGGCATGTTGATGAGCGGGGTCACTTTGAAGAAGTTCCCGACGAGGATGAAAATAAAGAGGGACATCAGGTACGGGAAGTACTTGATCCCTTTCGGCCCGATGATGGCGATGGCGATCTCGTCGCGCACATAGAGCATCATGGTCTCAATGGAGAGTTGGTACTTCCCCGGTGCAGCGGCTCTCTTGCGTAAGCCGAAGTAGATCACGGCAATTGAGATCGCTGCAGCAAGAAAAATGAGGATGACAGTACGAGTGACCGGGAAACCCAGCACAGTGATGAACGCCTCACGGAACTCGAAGAGATGGAGGATGTCCACAGGGGCACAGACTGCTTGATCAACAAGACTGCACGGTTCTTTCCCTGCAAGTATCAACTCATCCATCTGACCTACTCTCCGTCCCTCTCATCATCGAAACCGCCTCCAGCGTGAGCAGCAAGAAGAAACTCACAACCGCTGAAACGCCCATGGCCATCTGGTCAACATCGGTCACAGAGACAACGAGAAACACTGCCAATGCAATCAGGCCAAGTCGGAGAAAAAATCCGAACAACGCAGCGGCATGATACAGAGTCAGGGAGATTGACGCAGCTTTGGCCAAAATCCAGCCACCGAGAAGAAAGTTCCCAACAACAATCGCAACTCCAGCGCCAGCCGCAACAGCGCCAGCCATCCCATTCATAATGCCGAAGATCACAATCAGCGGCGGAGCAACCCAGATGACGCGCTTCACCATGCTCTTGGAGAGCATTGCCTCTACCGGGAGCTCCTCAACCGAAGGACGACTCATAGCCTCATATGCGTGCTCCCCGGAGACAGACTCGTCAGAGACAGACTCGTCAGA
>CAYYGI010000216.1:0-2697 GCA_964471085.1 uncultured Acidimicrobiaceae bacterium | reverse complement strand
GATGTCAAAAACCAAGGCAGGTGGATCAACTCGCAATGGGCGAGACTCAGCGGCTAAACGGCTTGGTCCAAAGGTATTCGACGGCCAGGAGGTCAATGCTGGAGCAATCCTCGTGCGCCAGCGCGGTACTCGCATTCACCCCGGTGACAACGTTGCTCGCGGCGGTGATGACACCCTGTACGCTCTCCAAGAGGGAGTCGTCAAGTACGGTTCAAAACGTGGCCGTCGGCGAGTGAGCGTGCTCCAGGAGCAGCGGTAGTACGGAGCATGTAACACGTTGTACGACTGGCGAGAGTTTTGTCGTGCAACGTCACAAGTAATTCGTCTATGGTCTATTCGTGTTCATTGACTCTGTAACGATCAAGGTTCGTGCTGGAGACGGCGGAGCCGGTGTGTCGTCGTTTCTGCGCCGGAAGGGACTCCCGAAAGGGAGACCGAATGGTGGCTCGGGTGGCTCGGGTGGCAGCGTCACTCTCGTGGCCGACAGCTCAGTTCCAACGTTGCTGCGTTTCGAACGTCACCCGATATGGAGAGCTCTGAGTGGATCCCACGGTGAGGGAGAGCTTCGTCACGGCAAAAGAGGTGAGCCTCTCCAGCTTCTCGTACCTCTCGGTACAACGATCATGGACACAGATGGTGTGATGATCGCTGATCTTCTTGAGGAAGGCCAAGAAGTCCTCGTTGCTCGTGGTGGCCGGGGAGGGAGGGGGAATGCAGCGTTTGTGAGCCCGAGTCGGAGAGCTCCAACGTTCGCCGAGCAGGGGGAGTACGGCGAAGAAGTAGACCTTCACCTTGAGATGAAATTGCTCGCTGATGCTGCCCTTATTGGTTACCCGAACTCAGGCAAGTCAACGCTTATCTCGCGTGTGTCTGCAGCTCGACCAAGAATTGCTGACTATCCATTTACGACTCTCGTCCCGAATCTCGGCGTAGTCTCAGTAGGTGAGAGGGAAGTTGTTCTCGCGGACATTCCCGGACTGATCGAAGGGGCTGCTTCGGGGAAGGGTCTGGGGCACGAGTTCCTCCGCCATACAGAGCGAGCCAGAGTGCTCGTGGTGCTCCTTGATCCCTCCCAACTCCAAGAGGACACACCGAGCAGGCAGCTCGAGGTTCTCGTTCGCGAGCTCGAAGCGCACGACCCTGAACTTGCGGCAAGAGAGCGGATCGTTACTCTCGCGAAATCGGATGTCCTGACCGATCGCGATGTTGCCTCTTTCGGTCTCGGCCCGGATGTATTCGCGTTCTCAGCCCTTACAGGGGAGGGCGTCGACTCGCTCATGTATCACATTGCAGAAGCCGTCTCGGAGATCAAGACAGAGACTCCGGAACGTGAGGGTTACGTGCTGCACCGACCGCTTCGCGATGATTTCACGGTCACGTTCGAGAGCGGCGAGTGGATTGTGGAGGGGATTGCAGCAGTGCGCGCAGTGAACTTGTCTGATCTCACCGAAGCTGACGCTGCGGAGTTCGTATCGAACCGATTGGTGAGCAGCGGTGTTGTGCAGGGCCTCATCGACGCAGGGGCTAAGCCGGGAGACGATGTGCGGATCGGGTCTATCGTATTTACCTTTGACCCTCAGACCGAACACGATGAGGAGTACTCGTGAGACACCCCGTCCCTCCGGGTGCACCAGTGGTCGTGAAGGTTGGGTCGTCGAGCCTGACAGGTCCTTCCGGTGGCCTTGACTATCCGGCAGTCGAGAGAGTGGTGACCCAGATTGTCTCTCTCTCTCGACGTGGCAACCCACCGGTACTGGTGACCTCTGGAGCAGTAGCTGCTGGGCTCCCAGTTCTCGGCATGTCGGAGAGGCCGAAGGAGATCAGTTCACTCCAGGTCGCTGCAGCGATCGGCCAGACCAAGCTCGTGGAACGCTACGCATCCTTGTTCCGGGCGTCAGGTCTTGTGGTTGCACAAGTACTCCTCACCAAGGACGTGCTTGGTGATCGAACACAGTATCTCAACGCGAGAGCAGCTCTCGATCGGATGTTGGACCTCGGTGTCGTTCCGATCGTGAATGAGAACGACACGGTGATCGTTGACGAACTCAAGCTCGGCGACAACGATCAACTCGCTGCTATCACAGCGCACCTCGTGGGTGCAGCAATGCTCGTGATCCTGACAGACACCGACGGACTCTTTACTCTCGATCCACGACTGGCAGAGAACGCTGAACTCTTGGACGCGGTGGAGCACACTGACCAGATTCTTGATCAGATTCGAAGAACCACCTCAACTGGTGCGCTCGGGAGTGGTGGAGTCGCGACAAAGATTACGGCTGCGCGCATGGCGGCCTTCTCTGGAATCCCAACCGTTGTTACATCGGGTGCTTCCCCCGAAGCCGTGGCGAACGCCGTTGAGGGACGAGATGGTGGCACATGGGTTGAGCCACGTCGCGACTCGCTCCCGGCTCGCAAACTTTGGATAGCGTTTGCACTGCCAACTACAGGATCGCTCACAGTGGACCCTGGCGCTCTTGACGCTATACGAGTGCACGGCCGTTCGCTTCTCGCTGTTGGGGTTACAAAGGTGACTGGGGAATTCAACCAAGGTGAAGCGGTTGAAGTGCTCGACGATGCGGGTGCGGTTGTTGCAAAGGGAGTCAGCCGGTTCACGTCCCAGAGCTTCTCCAACAATGACGGAACCTCCTCGGCTAACGGAGAAGCAATCCACCGCGATGACTTGGTGGTGCTGACCTA
>CAYYGI010000215.1:0-2701 GCA_964471085.1 uncultured Acidimicrobiaceae bacterium | reverse complement strand
AGCTCATCATGGATTTGAAGGATGAGCTCTGCCCCAAACCCTCCCTCTCCGATCTCGCGGTCAAGGTCGATCATGGCCTTCTTGATGATGTCGGCCGCTGAGCCCTGAATCGGTGCGTTCAGCGCCATGCGCTCTGCCATCTGGCGATCCCGCGCGTTCCGGCTGTTGAGCTCTGGCAGGTATCGTCTCCTCCCGAGAATCGTCGTGGTAAATCCACTCTTGCGTGCCTCCTCAACGATCCCTGCCATGTAGGCCTTGACGTCGGGGAACTGAACGAAGTACTCATCGATGTGGTGCTGGGCTTGTGAGCGACCGATGCCGAGGCGTTGAGCAAGACCGTACGCCTCCATCCCGTACAACAACCCGAAATTAATCATCTTCGAGGTACGTCGCATCTCGTCGGTGACATCCCCGAGAGAGATCCCGTTCACGCGCGCCGCAGTGACACTATGAATGTCGACGTCATTCGCGAACGCGTCCATAAGTCCCGCGTCCTGAGAGAGATGCGCAAGGATCCGGAGTTCAATCTGGCTGTAATCCGCGACGAGCAACGTTGCGCCCTCAGAAGCCATGAAGGCCTTGCGGATAGCTCGCCCCTCTGCGCTGCGAGCAGGGATGTTCTGGAGGTTCGGGCGCTCCATGGAGAGACGGCCAGTCGCGGCACCGGTCTGGATGAAGCGGCCACGAATGCGCCCATCATCGTCAACGAGTCTCAAGAGGGAGTCAACGTAGGTTGATCTGAGCTTCTCCAGCTCGCGGAACGCCAGGAGCTTTGCAACGATCGCGTGCTGCCCCGAGAGCTTCTCAAGGACGGACGCGTCGGTCGAGGGGAGTCCCTTCGGCGTCTTCTTCGTCACGGGGAGCCCCAACTCCTCAAAAAGCACGCTGCGGAGCTGCAGCGTTGAGTTCACGTTGAATGACCGCCCGGCGAGGTCATGGATCTCGCCTTGGAGGAGCGCGATCCTCTCGGCAAGGTCCTCCCCCACCCCAGCGAGGTACGCCCGGTCCAAACCAACTCCGGCGTGCTCCATCTGGGCCAGGATCGGGAGGAGAGGGAGCTCCACATCGAAGAACAACTCGCTGCCACCGCTCGCTTCCATGCGACTGGTGAGGCCCTCGACGAGTCGCTGTGTAGCAAGTGCTCGCCGTGCAGGCGTCTCAAAGTCAAGTGCGGTGTCCTCAAAATTGAAAGCTGATTGGAGCGTTCCCCCCTCCCCATCGACCTCTGCCCCGACCCCGATGCCAAGCTCACGCTGTGCAAGATCCTCGAGTGAGGGGGCTCGCTGAGCCGGGTTAACAACCCAGGCCGAAAGCATTGTGTCAAAGGAGACTCTCGGGAGCGGAAGATCAGATTCAAGGAGCGCGCGCAGCAGCGGTTTCGCGTCGTGAGCAACGACACCGGGCCCGTCACGAAGAGCCGCGAACAAGCGGGAGGAGAGTTCGAGCGGCACGAACTCGAGTGGCAGAGAGGTCCCAGCCTCACGTGCGACAACAACTCCGAGAAGAACTTCGTCGTCCCAGACCGGTTCGAGAGCAACAGGGTCAAGAGCGAGAGGCTTGCTCCCCAAGAGCGCCACCGCCTGATCCGACGTCGTCACCGACACCACCTGCACATCTTCTACTGCCCGCTCCGCTTCAGTAATGCCGCCAAGCGCTTCAAGGCGTTGCCAGAGGCCTTGGAACGCAAGGTCGTCAAAGAGGGAGCGAACCGTGTCGCGGTCGAAAGGTGTCAGCACGAGGTCGCCCGGTGAGAGTTCCTCAAACGACACGTCTCTGATCATCGTCATGAGATCCCGGTTCAGCATCACCTGGTCGTGCGCCTCGCGAAGGTTCTCCCGGAGCTTCGGTGTCAGATCATTGAGGTGATCGTAGAGCTCCTCAAGACTCTCGAACTGCCCAATGAGCTTCGCTGCGGTCTTCTCCCCTACCCCGGTGACACCGGGGAGATTGTCGGAAGGGTCGCCCCTGAGGGCAGCGAATTCGACGTAGCGCTCAGGACGTACACCGTAGCGCTCCAGTATCCAGTCAGGTGTGGCGTGCACGGTATCCGTAATGCCTCGTTTTGTATACAGGATCGTTACGTCGTCACTCGAGAGCTGAAAGGCGTCGCGGTCACCAGTCACGACGAGGACGTCGTATCCGAGGTCTCTGGCTTGGGTGAGTAACGTAGCGATCACATCGTCAGCCTCGTACCCAGGAGCACTGACCTGCGGGATATCCAACGCTTCTAACACCTCTTTAATGAGAGGGACCTGGCTGCGGAAGAGTTCCGGGGCTGACTCCCTATTCGCCTTGTACTCCGGGAACCGCTCAGAGCGGAACGTCGGCTCCCGCCTGTCCCACGCAACCGCCACAGCGTCGGGGGCCTCATCGCCTAAGAGTTTGATCAGCATCGAGGTGAACCCAAAGACAGCGTTCGTTGCTTGACCGGAGGGAGTTGCGAGATCTGGAGGAAGGGCGTAAAAGGCTCGGTACGCCAGCGAGTGGCCGTCGAGAAGGGCGAGCTTCGTCATGGTGTTCAGCGTACCGGTTACCGCGCCGCCAGTCTCTTGATCATCTTGTCGCGCTTTGCCACAAGCTTGTCGCGACTGCGCTCCATGCTGTGTACCTGTTTCTCCATCCGCACAACGTCAGCGTTCGTCATCTTCGCCCCCGCCCTGTCATCGTAGTTCTCTGAGACCGCGGCATCGCGCTGCGCGTC
>CAYYGI010000214.1:0-2724 GCA_964471085.1 uncultured Acidimicrobiaceae bacterium | reverse complement strand
GAGAGGAGAAGCACTGCGGTCAGGAGGAACCCCGTGAATCCAACAATATCGGTCGTCATCGTCAAAAAGATGTGTGAAGCAAGCGCGGGATCTTGGCCGAGTTTCTTGAGCAGGATTGGGATGCTGGATCCTACGAGCCCTGCCACGAAGAACGCCACCCAGACAGACACGAAGATGATCACCGCAAGCTCCATCGGCTCGACGCCTCCTGCTCCATGTTGGAAGAGGCCCACGGTTGCTGCCCCGACGAGCGCAGCACCGACTGCAACGACGAATCCGTTGATGAAGCCGACGGCTACCTCGCGCCGGATTGCTCTCCCCGCGCGGCTGGGTGGAAGATCACCAATAGCGAGGGAGCGGATGATCACCGCAATGCTCTGGGAGCCTGAGTTTCCAGAAATCAGAGCCACGATAGGCATGTAGGCGGCGAGTATGGCATAGGTGGCGATTGTTGTCTCGAATCGTGAGATCCCGGCCGCAAGAAACATTCCTACGACGAGATTGAAGAAAATCCAGGGGAGACGCCTTCGTACCGATCGACTCACTGGTGTGAAAACGGTCTCATCCCCCCCTGCCCCAACCATGACTGCAATGTCTTCCCCCGCTTCGGCGAGGATCGCTTCGATCGCTTCAGAGACTTTCACCATCCCGACCAGGAGGCCTTTGGAGTCGACGACGGGGATTGCAACGAGGCGGTATCGTTGGATAAGTTCCGCTACTTCCTCGCGGTCGGTATCGGTACGAACGCTGATAACGCTCTCCTCCATGAGCTCATCGAGGCCCGTGTGAGGCCGAGCAAAGACGAGCTTGCGAAAGGGGACGACGCCAACGAGCCTGTACTCGTCGTCCACCACATAGACGTACTGCAGGTTCGACCCAATTTCATCGTGGAGGCGTCGTAGCGCTTCAATTGCTTCCCCCGATGACATGCCTACAGGGAGGGTGGCGACGTCAGTCGTCATCATTCCGCCTGCAGTATCTGCAGCGTAGACAAGGAGGCGCTCGACTTCGCTCGCGATCTCGATGTCAAGTATTGCGAGGATCGCTGTGCGGTTCTGGGCAGTGAGTGCACCGAGAAGGTCCGCAGCTTGGTCTGGCTGCATTCGGGACACGAGTTCCGCTGCTTCTGGCGGTGTGAGTTGTTCGAGAACATCGGCGGCGGCCTCTGGGTGCATCTCGTCGAGGACGTCCCCGGCATCGTCTGCTGGTAGTCCACGGAGAAGGTCAGCGGCACCCTCTTCGGCGATTGCCTCGAGAATGTCGGCGGCGTCGTGCGGGTGATCGAGAGCGAGTTCCTCCCACGCTTCCTGGTGAGAGTCGAGATACTTCTCGGCCTCACTTGGTCTGCGACGAGCGAGCTCGCGGATTGCAGTGCCGAGACGGCCTGGGCGCGCAATGCGGATTCTCATGGTGCTGGCAGCCTATCGTCTCGGTTGCTGCGGACGCGCAACGAGCCCCCAGGGGGAGGGGGCCCGCTGCCTTTGTCTGCAGACTCTCCAGGGGGGACGAGAGAGTCTACAGGTACATCGCAGATCCCCCAGGGGGGACGAGGGGATCTGCGGAGGGTCGTCTTGCGACCCAGCCCTGTAAGGATACAGCATTTCGTGCTGAGTACAAGTCGAAATGGCAACCTTTTTTGATCAGGAGACCAAGATTGTTCCAGAAGGCCCATGTTCAAAGGCTCTCTCGGTGATCCGGCCAACGACGAAACCTGTCGCAGATTCGTCGGAGAGCGCAGTGAGGAGTGCATCGACGAGTGGTGCGTCGACTGCCATGAGAAGTCCGCCATTCGTTTGTGCGTCGGCGAGCACCAGTCTCAGCTCATCTGGGACACGACCGTACGTTGTCAGGGGGGCGACTGCAGCGACGTTTCGTCTTGTCCCTCCAGAGACCTCTCCCTGGGCAGAGAGGGCGAGTACTCCCTCGAGGAGAGGGACATCTGCTGCAATGATCTCAGCACTCACCCCGGACCCTCGGATCATCTCGGAGAGGTGACCCAACAACCCGAAGCCGGTGATATCGGTGACAGCCTTGACCCTGACTCTGCGGGCAGCCTCGGCTGCTCCCCGGTTGAGCTGCACCATCGTGTCGATCGCTGCTTGCACCACCTCTCCTGGTGCTCTGCCATGCTTTGCAGCAGTCGACACGATCCCGGTACCGAGCGGTTTTGTGAGCACGAGCACTTGGCCAGGTGTTGCGGCGCTGTTGGTTGTGATGTCCCCCGGTGGTGCTTCGCCCGTGACAGCGAACCCATACTTTGGCTCTGCATCGTCTACCGAGTGCCCCCCAATAACCGTACACCCGGCTTCCTGCATGACGCTGAGGCCACCCTCAATCACTCTTCCGAGGATGTCGAAGGGGAGCGTGTCTCGTGGCCACCCAATGAGTTGGAGTGCGGTGAGAGGGTCTGCGCCCATTGCATAGATATCGCTGAGTGCGTTGGCTGCCGTGATTCTTCCCCAGTCGAATGGATCATCGACGATTGGTGTGAAGAAGTCGACGGACTGGACGAGCGTACGATCATCTCCGATCAGGAAGACCCCGGCGTCATCTGAACCCGGTATTCCTACGAGAAGGTTCGGGTGTTGTGTTGCCGGGTGGTTGTGCGTGTGACGCAGGACCTGCGTCAGCTCGTCAGGACCGAGCTTGCACGCTCAACCGGAGCCGTGTGAGAATGCCGTGAGGCGGAGAGGTTCCATGGAGGAGAACGTAGTACGGAGGAAC
>CAYYGI010000213.1:0-2736 GCA_964471085.1 uncultured Acidimicrobiaceae bacterium | reverse complement strand
TAGTCATTGTGGGCTTCAACAACCCGAGGCCACCACTCTGATCGCTCACTTGCAGTCATCGTGGTAGCTCTCACCGTGCGACGTTCTCCAAGGATCTGGACCGATGCTTGAGAGTCCGCGAGAAGGTTTTGGTACCACTCAGGATGTTTCGGGCGGCCACCGTAGGATGCAATAATGATGAGACGGTCTCCCTGGCTGAGATAGAGCAGCGGCACCGTGTGGCTCTCCCCAGACTTTCTCCCGGTTGTCGTCAGGAGCAGCATGTCGTTGTTCACGAGCCTGCGCCCGATCCGGCCAGCGGTCACGCGATACAGGAGTGTGTGTATCGAGGACACTCTCTTGACGGTTGCATCATTCATCTGATCTCCTCTGGCTCTTCATCGATCCGATCGCTCTCTAACCCGCTCACAGACTTCTCTCTCCCGGTGTGTGCAAGATTTTCAGCTATCTCAGTGAGCTCGAGCCAGCGGGTCTCGGCCACGTCGAGCTCTCCGAGCAGCTCCGCGAGTCTCTCAGAGAGGTCGAGCGTACGCTCATACTCTCCCCTCGTTGCGTCGAGAGAGGCAGCGAGCTCGATTCTGCTTTTCTCGAGTTCGGGGATCTGCTTCGTGAGGCGATCGAGCTCCCGCTTGTCATTGTAGGTAAGCGTCGTGCGGCGTGGCTTTGCTCTCGTCTCTCGCGAGGACAGCTTCCTCGACGATTGAGGCGAGTTCTTCCGGCTTGCTTCGCGATACGCAGACCACCCGCCTGGGTGATGGCGGACTGAACCGTCCACTTCTATCGAGAAGATGTCCTCGCAAACCCGATCAAGGAAGTACCTGTCATGACTCGCAACGACGAGCGCACCGGACCATGCATCGAGGTACTCCTCAAGCACACTCAGTGTGTCGATGTCGAGATCGTTTGTTGGCTCATCCATGAGCAGCAGGTTGGGGGCTTCCATGAGGGAGAGGAGGAGCTCGAGGCGGCGGCGCTCACCACCCGAGAGATCACCGACCGTTGACTGCTGTTGCGATCTCGTGAACTGGAAGCGTTCAAGCATCTGGGCGCCGGACACCTTGATACCGCTTTCGAGACGTACCTCATCGAGGTGGTCTCGCACCGCTGCATGCACCCGTGTGTTTGCGGGAAGTGGTCGTGGGTCCTGTCCATACCAACCGTGGTGGATTGTTGAACCGGTCGTGACCTTCCCTTCGTCGGGTTCAATGCGTCCCGCTATGAGCCGGAGCAGTGTGGTTTTGCCTGAGCCGTTGGGCCCAACGATTCCGATGCGGGCGTCTGGTTGGAGCTTCTGGTCGATGTGGCGTAAGACCCAGCGCTTCTCATTCTCCTCCCCATACTGCTTCCCGACGTTGTGGAGGTTGACGACCTTCGATCCTATGCGACGCGAGGGCAGGTCGATGGAGATTTCGCTCCTCGTGGTGCGGCGCTGCTGGCCAATCAGGTCTGTAGCAGATTTGACTCGGTGGCGAGCTTTGGATGTGCGGGCTTTTGGGGATCTGCGTAGCCATGCAAGCTCTGTCTTGATGCGTTGTTGTCGCCGGTGTTCAGTGGCGGCTCCGAGTGCTTCTCTCTCAGCAGTTGCTTGCAAGAAATCGTCGTACGTTCCGTGGTGAGCAAAGAGGGAGCGGTCGTGAACCTCAATGATCCGATTCGCAACACGGTCGAGGAGATATCTGTCGTGGGTGACGAGGAGGAGAGCAACTCTGCGGGCACGCAGATGATCTTCGAGCCAGTCGATGACATCAATATCGAGATGATTCGTTGGTTCGTCGAGGATGAGGATGTCGCACTCTTCGGCCAGGGTGAGCGCAAGTGCGAGCCGTTTGCGTTGACCCCCTGAGAGCTCAGCGCACAAAGCATCTGGGTTTGTGAGACCGAGCCGGTCACCGAACGCAATGGTTTCACGCACATCGCCGAGTACACCGCCAACGGTCGCTCCGTCGTCAAAGGTGGGATCCTGGTCGAGCGCCGTGACACGCAGACCTCTGGCTCGCACGATCTTTCCTGCGTCGGGTTCTTCGGTCCCCGCGATGATTGCTAGCAACGTTGACTTCCCCGAACCGTTGCGCCCAATGACTCCGATGTGATCTCCAGTGGAGATGCCAAGAGACACGTCATCGAGTACGGGGGTTTCGGGGTACGTCTTTGAGATGCCTTCGAGGCTCAACAGGTGCATGCCCACAGGATAAGGGGTGTGGCGAACCGTCATCGTAGCCATCAAGACGGTGGTAGACGAAACAGTCTACACTCTGGTATACTGCTGAGATGAGCACGACGATCAGGGTGAGCGCAGAGACGAGAGACCGATTCTCGAAGCTCTCGTCTACGACCGGCCGCCCGATGACACAACTTCTTGACGAGGCCGCTGACGCGCTTGAACGACGAATCTTCTTCGACCAACTCGACGTCCGCTACGCCGAACTGCGACAAGACGCAGATGTTTGGAGAGAGATCGAGCAGGAACGCTCGATTGAGGACGGTACGATTGGCGACGGATCATCCTGATGGCTCGGCGCGGAGAAGTGTGGCTCGTTGATTTCGGGGCGCCTGTCGGGCGTGAGCAGTCGAGTGTCCGGCCCGCCGTCGTCATGTCATCCGATCGTCTCAACGAAGGTGGAGCGGGGGTGCTCATGGTGGTGCCACTCACGACTACCCGACGCGAGCTTCCCTCCCATGTCGAGATCGAGCCCGGTGCGTCAGGTCTCGAATCGGTGAGCTACGCGAAGTGCGAAG
>CAYYGI010000212.1:0-2784 GCA_964471085.1 uncultured Acidimicrobiaceae bacterium | reverse complement strand
GCCTGACGCTTCAAGTCGTGCTTCTCCACGAGCACGATCTCATCACAGAGTGCTCGCCCGACGATCGACCCTCGATCCGTGATTGCCACGACGCTGTTGATGTTCGGGGGATTGGGCGACGTCGTGATGCGGACGGCGAGGACGGTTTGCAGGCTGCGATTGCGCAGAGCGTTCGACACGATCAGGTATGGCTTCTCGCCGTTAGGAGTATCTATCCACCATGCTTCGCCGCGGTTTGGCTCGCTCATAGCTCTTCGAGGGGAGGGAAGAGTGTGTGGAGATCGTCGTCGTCTTCGCCAATGATCGGCGCTCCCATCGACTTCTGGGGATATGGGGTTGCAAGCTCGGCTGATAGGTATATGGCAAGCTCGGTGTATCCGACGTCTTGGGCTTCATGCTCGACGGTCATCGCCCCGATGTAGGCCAGTTGATCCAGTCGAGCTGACTCGCTGACTGCGACAGGCTCACCCAGCAGGCGCTCAAGGGCTCGCTGTTGGGGAGATTCCTGAGCCACGACGACGGTCGTGGCGAGAACGGCAGGTCTGAATGTGGCGGTCTTTCTCATATGCAGCATACTAGCACTGCATATAGATGCTGCATAGTAGTGCATCACTTATTGTGTCGAGATTTTGCATGAGATGTCCATCTCGATGTCACTCATCGAGCGGTTCTACCTCGTACCCGTCCTCGCGCAGCAGGACCGTGGTTCGATCGTGACCGGACGCCGCAAGCGCCACAAGCGTCTCTTCCAGCTTCCCGGGGGGCACAACACGTGTTGTGGGTGTCACCGGCTCACCGGGTATGTCTTCGATTTCGGGTACGGAGTCTGCCCGATCCTCGCTGAACACAGTGAAGTGGTACCAGGCGAGCACTCCGGTGGTGAGGAGGAGCGCGATCGGCGTTGCACCGCTCTCGATAGTCCCTGCTCCCAAGCTTCCCTCGAGGATGTCCTCGAAGAAGAGGCCCACCAGCACGATGAGGCTCACTACAGCGACTACCGCGGTGACTCCGAAGAGCCCAATGATGTAGACGCGGCGTGTCACGGAGCGCAGCTCCACATCGCGATTCTCGGTCTTACAGCGTTGGGCGGTTGACCAGTAATGCCACCACAGCGGCGCGCCAATCACCAAGAGCGTGATCGCAGCCGCCAGGATCTCTCCCTGGGTCCCGATCAGTGTCTGTCTGACAGTGAGCAGAGTCAATCCGGCTGTCAACAACGTCGCGATTCCGCTCGCTGCCACGGTGAGGCCAGTAGCGGCAAGAAGATAGTCGTATATCCGGTCGATCTCTGTGCGCGGGTGCGGCGCTCTGTCTCCGAGGATACGGGTGTGATATGCCCAGGCTGCACTACCGATAGCAACGGTTGCCAGAGCCCCGGAGAGATCGGAGAAGTGAGCTGAGGCCGACGACTCCGGGGAAACGAGGAACCATTCCAGTACCGAGAACAACACGATGCCAGCTCCGGTGATCGTTGCAGCGGCACCGCTCAGGACACCAAACAGGAGTACGTAGCCGTGCCACAACGCTGTGCGCGGTGAACGACTCGTGTTGCGAATCCAGTACCACCACCACACGGGGAGGCCGACCAGCAAGATCATTGCTGGACCCAGCAGGTGCTCCATGGTTGCGGCCAACACCGGCTCGTGGAGTAACCCGTCATGAACTGTTGACAAGACGGCTGCAATAGCCGCGATGGCGCCAAAGAATGACCAGGCGAGCCCGATTGTAGATCCAAGGAGTAGATGTACCTCTGTGTTTCTTGGTTCTCGGCGTCCTGCCACTATCCAGTGGGCGATCCAGATTCCAGTCCAGATGACGGCATGGATGAAGAGCGACCGGTCGAATGCGTCTCCTCGCACGAGATCCGACAAGATGCCACCTACAAGAGTCATTGATGTAAGGAGGGCACCGATGAGGGCGACGGTCAGGTAGAACGCCCAACCGAAAGACTGTTGCTCGCTTGAATCGGCCCTGAAGTGTTTACGGAGATAGTTGGCGAGTCCCGCGTAGATGGGCAGCCCCACGAGCACGAATGCAATGGATCGCGCTGTGTCCGTGGCACGATCGGCTCTCTCGCCAGTCTCAGACAGTGCAGCCTCGATGAGTCCGGCAACACCGAGAGCGATGAGGAGGAGCATCGTGAGCATGATCGAGTAGACGAAGAATCGGCGGATCAGTACCCCGACGCTCTCTGAGGTGTTCTCGTCTCGCCGAGAAACGAATCGAACAATGAGCAGCACGATTCCGACCATGATCCCGATCTGGAGGAGCGTTCCAAAGATTCCAAGAATCCACCAGATCACGAGAGACCTCTCTCACACACGAAGACGGACATTGGCCATGTTGGCTCTGAGATGAGCCAACGGTTGCCGTGGCGCTCCAATGTCAGGGTCTCCTCCCTATCGAAGATGTTGCCACCGAAGGGACCACTATCGAGAGAGATTGTGATCCTTACGTCCAAGACCGCTGTCTCCCCATCGATGGTCGATTCGGTGATGACGACTCGGTGGTTGTCGCGTCCCCGATAATAGTTCCACCGGCCTTCGCATGCCTCGACGAGGTCGTCGGTCATGAAACTCTCTGCACGGTCTTCGTCCCCCTCACTGATCGACTGGTAATACCCCTGTGCAGCCCCTTCGGGAGTCGTGGGATCAAACACATGTGGTGGTTGGAGAGCAAGAACAGTCGCCACCACGACCAGGAGGCCGATGAATGCTCCGATCCCCAAGAGGAGTGTGCGGCTGGAGATGTTTGTCTTCATCGTGACATTGTGACTGATCTGGC
>CAYYGI010000211.1:0-2817 GCA_964471085.1 uncultured Acidimicrobiaceae bacterium | reverse complement strand
ATTGAATACTGCGCCGCCTGAAGCTATCTAGACCGTGCCGTGAGCATGGTTCAAGCAATCCTCGGGAAATACGAGCACTACATAGGCGACATCACCTTGATCCCATCCAAAGGTGGTGTCTTCGAGGTCAGAGCGGGGAGCGACCTTGTCTTCTCCAAGAAGGCTCTGGGTCGTCACGCGACAATTGAAGAAGTGATGGATTCTCTTGTGGAGGTGATCGGTCCGCTCCCCAGCAACGGCGAGTGATCGGGATTCAGTATCGGGGTAAGGGCGATACCGTTCTTGGCATGCTTGTTGGATACTCAAACACGATTCTCGTGACCGACCTCCTCGCCAAGGACGGCCCGTTCACGCGCGTCGCGGATGACTTTGTTGCAGCGCGGTGCACGTCGTGTGGTATTGACCTCGCGCACGATCCGAGGCACGGCGAGTGGGGTACATACTGCACGAACTGTTGGGCAGCCGCCTAACAGCTCGTACTCTGGCGGATCACACTCAATCAGTCCACACCGGGAACGACGGATCTACGTCGACGGCCTGGCCATCAACGAACGTCGCGAGCACCCTGGTGTTGCGAACTTCATCCGTTGTAGCGGTTGACGGATCACAGTCGAGAATGGCGAGGTCAGCCGGTGCGCCAATTGAGAGAGGTTCCGGCTCTCTTATCGCTTCTGCCCCAGCGGCCGTGTATAACGAGAGAGCTTCGAATCCGCTCAACTTCTCGTCAGGGTTGATACCGAATCTGTCCATAGCTGCCGCCATCCCCCATAGTGGATGAGGTGGCTCAACAGGGGAGTCCGAAGAGCCTGCAACTGGGACCCCAGCTTCAAGCAGCGACCGAAACGGGTACATCCACGGAATCCGGTCCTCACCGACACGATCGGTAAGCCATCCGAACTCCGATTGGAGGAAGGGAGGCTGGACAACAGCAGTTGCACCCATGCTGGCGAGGCGGTCGATCTGGCTTGGGCTGATAACTGATACGTGCTCCATTCGTAGCATCGCAGGGTCAGCGCCGGTTGAGAGGAGGTCATCGAAGAGATCAAGGACTCCATCGACGGCACGATCGCCGATTGCGTGGATCGCAACCATGCCGCCGAGTTCGATGCTCCGTGCACAAACAGCGGTATCAGCCTCGGTGAGTCGGAACGTGCCTCTCGTATCGCGATCAGCGAACGGCGAGTGCATTGCAGCGGTGTGGCCGCCGAGGCTTCCGTCGGCGAAGCGTTTCACACCAAGCCAGCGGAGGCGACCGTTGGCGGTTGTGAGCGAGAGAGCAGCTTGCTCCAAGCGCTCAGGTGTGTTCGCGACCACAAGGCCGTGCACGCGTATTGGTAGCCGGTCGGCCACTGCACCCCAGAGCTCGATTTCGGCTTCGAGCTGCTCGAAGGGGCGTTCACCGCATCCGATCATTGCTCCGATCGACGTGATGCCCACTCCGGCCAAACCCGTGAGTGAGGAGAGCAACTGATCTTCGCTCAGCATCGCGCTCTTCTTGAGAGCTGTAGATACGAGCGCCGTTGCTGACTCTCTCAGGACTCCCGTGAGATGACCCCCCGAGTCTCTATCGATCGTCCCCCCGTGAGGGTCAGGTGTCTCTCGAGTGATGCCAGCCGCTCTGAGAGCTGCGGAGTTTGCCACGGCCACATGGCCACAGCAGCGATAGAGAACCACGGGGCGATGTGGGAGAGCGGCATCGAGATCCGACTTCGTGGGGAGTCGACGCTCAGCAAGGGTGTCGTCGTTCAGGCGAGTTGCGACGATCGGCTGGTCGCCAGGTATCGCTGCTGCATGTTTGACCAACCTGGCTTTGAGGTCTTCAATGTCTACCGCTGCGCTCAGCGAACACCCCACAAGGTTCGCAGCGTAGGGGACAGGGTGTATGTGTGCGTCTCTGAACCCGGGGACGATTGTTGCACCAGGGAAGTACTCCTCGACAAGACCCGGAGATGCAAGATCTGACCGATTGCCAACAGAGATGATCCTCCCGTCCTCGATGAGGATTGAGTCTCCAAGATCTCCATTGTGCGTAACAACTGTTTCGGCAACGACGAGCGTTCTCATGGTTGGAGAAGAGTCTTGGTCATTGATGCTTCGATGAGGGATTGGAGAGGGTCATGCAAGACCCCATTCGAGGTCACGACGTTTGGCATTGAAGGCGTGGAGTCTCGGCCAAGTGGATCCGTCACCCTGCCGCCCGCCTCTCGAACGAGAACGAACCCGGCAGCAACATCCCACGGTGCAATTCCGAACTCCCAGTATCCGTCGTAGCGGCCGGCAGCCACCCAGGCAAGTTCCAGTGCTGCAGACCCGAATCGTCGAATACCGTTCACCTGGCGCAGCACCTCCCTCACCACGACAGAGAGCTCGTCGGCTTTGACATCATGATCGTAGGGGAAACCGGTAGCGATGACTGCGCGCTGCATGCGATCCGTTGCCGACACGCTGATCGAGTGGCCGTTCAGTTGGCTTCCTCCTCCTCGTGATGCTGTGAAAAGCTCGTCTCGCAGAGGATCGAACACAACACCGACGAGACCGCCCTCCCCGTCGTATAACGCAACGGAGACAGAGACGTGGGGGATGCCGTGCACGAAGTTGACGGTGCCGTCGAGTGGATCAATGATCCAGTGGCGCCCTCCGTGTCGAGTACCACCACTCTCCTCGGCCATGACCTCATCGCGGGGCCGATGTTCAGCGAGGATGGCCAACACAGCAGCTTCTGCTTCTCGGTCTACAGCAGTGACAGGGTCGAACTTCCCCTTCCACGTAGCGTCTACCGGCCCACCGAAGTGCTTGGCAATGACTGCTCCGGCAGCT
>CAYYGI010000210.1:0-2822 GCA_964471085.1 uncultured Acidimicrobiaceae bacterium | reverse complement strand
CACGGACCCGATATCATACGGGTTCGCTCCCGGCCGGGAGCAGTTTCCTGACGCCATTTTCGCGAGAGATTTACGGGATAGTTACGTTATGAAGGCCCAGCTACAAAGAACATTTTCGCCCAAACCGGGCGATATTAACCGCGAGTGGTACGTCATTGACGCTGCTGACGCGCCACTAGGACGACTCTCATCTCAAGTCGCACAGATTTTGCGGGGTAAGAGTAAGCCCACGTATGCCCCCCACATGGATGGTGGCGACTTCGTCATCATTGTCAACGCCGAGAAAGTGTACGTCTCTGGTAACAAGGAGACGGAGAAGGTCTATTTTCGACATTCAGGGTATCCCGGCGGTCTCCGAGTAGAGACGCTTGCAAAAATAAGGAAGGAACGTCCTGAAGTGCTGATTGAGTCGGCTATCCGGGGCATGCTCCCAAAGAACCGGCTCGGGCGCCAGATGTTCAGGAAGCTCAAGGTGTACGCCGGCCCGGACCATCCACACCAAGCACAGAGTCCTGAAGTCAGAGAACTCACGTACCGAAAGGCCGAAGCCTGATGGCAAACCCGAAGCCGCTCTTCCAAACCACCGGTCGCCGCAAGAGTTCTGTTGCTCGTGTCCGCATCTACAACGGCACCGGCGAATACCTGCTCAACGGCAGGAAGATGGATGACTACTTCACTGATCCTGAACTGCGCCGTCGCGCGCACGAAGCCTTCAAGGCAGCAGAGAGCGAGGGGCGCTACGACATCGTTGCGACGCTCCACGGCGGTGGTACGACTGGGCAGAGCGATGCGCTCCGCCTTGGCATCGCTCGGGCGCTCATTCTGGTAGACCCCGAGCTGCGCGCTGTGCTGAAGGCAGCAGGTATGTTGACTCGCGACTCGCGCAAGGTTGAGCGCAAAAAGTACGGCCTTCGCAAGGCACGTCGAGCACCTCAGTTCACCAAACGCTAGTCGCGTATCCCAGCCTGACACATTGTCGACGAGGGACCGATTCGCATGGCAACTGAACCACAGCGCCTCTTTGGAACCGATGGAATTCGCGGGCACGCTAACTCTGAGCTGACGCCACGTATTGCTTTCGATCTTGCTTGTGCCGCAGGCGAACGCACTGAAGGCCACGTCGTGATCGGTCGTGATACAAGACGGTCAGGGCCGATGCTCCAGTCGGCAGTAGCTGCTGGCTTCAACTCTGTTGGTATTGACGTTGTTGATCTTGGCATTATCCCGACAGGCGCTGTGTCGCGTCTTACAAGAGACACGGAAGCTTCGTACGGTGTTGTGATCTCTGCATCCCACAATCCGGCCGAAGACAATGGGATCAAGCTCTTTGCTCGCGACGGAGCAAAGATTGATGACGCAACAGAGCTCGCAATCGAGGAGCGCTACTTTGAGCGCCGACCCTACCGCCGGTCACTCGCGGCGAACATCGGCATCCAGACAGTCATGGGTGATGCGATCGAGCGATATGCCGAGAAGGTGAGCAAGACGGTCTCCTACTCGATGCAAGGCCTTGAGTTCGTCATCGATACTGCCCATGGAGCAGCATTCATCGCGGCACCGTACCTCTTTGAGAAAGTCAAGGCAACGGTTGAGGTCATCGGTGATCTCCCGGACGGGATGAACATCAACGATGGTGTTGGGGCCACTCACCCCGAGGCTGTAGCAAAAGCGGCAAGGGGGAGGGTCGGTCTAGCTTTTGACGGTGATGCTGACCGCCTCATCGCTGTTGACGAGGACGGTGAGGTTGTCAACGGCGATGTGATCATGGCGATCTTTGCGCAGTGGCAGCTTGAACGTGGCAAGCTCGAGAAGAACACGGTGGTTGCAACCGTGATGTCGAACCTCGGCTTCATCCAGGCTATGGAGCGCCTCGGCATCAACGTCGTCATCACCCCTGTTGGGGACAGGCACGTTGTGGGCGCCATGAGGAAGTCGAGGGCAGTTGTTGGCGGGGAGCAGTCGGGGCATATCCTTCTCGAGGATCGTTCGACCGGTGATGGGCTGCGCACAGCTTTACGACTCATGGAAGTGATCGCGTCCACCGGTAAGGAGCTCAGGGAGCTGCGCACAGTCATGTCTGAACTCCCACAAGTGCTCAAGAACGTCACGGTTGGCTCGAAGGGCGGCTGGGAGGAGAACCCGGCAATCGCCAATGCGGTAGCTGGTGCCGAGCGTGAACTTGGGTCCCGTGGCCGGGTGCTTGTGCGAGCGTCAGGAACGGAGCCGATGCTTCGTGTGATGATTGAGGCGCCAACCGAGAGCGAAGCAACGAACATCGCTGATTCGATTGCTGGCGTAGTCGCGAGCGAGCTTCAGTAGAGTGGGAGCTTCCTCGGTGCCGGTAGAGAGCGCTCTACTCCACTCCACGTCGCGAGACGACCTCGATGAGCTCCGCTCCCTCTGGAATGACGGCAGGGTCATGCGGTGGGTTGAATTCCCAGAGGGTCTTGGCATAGACGAGACCGAGATGGAGAGTTGGTTTGTTGCTCTCCAGGGCAACCCGGATAGCCACCACTTCGTCATCCGCGACGAGGCTCTGGGGTTCTGCGGCGAGGTCTATTACCGCGCCGATCGGTCGCGCCGATGGGCCAGTCTCGATATTAAACTTACACCGGAGGCCCAGGGCCGGGGTCTGGCGACTGAGGCATTGCGTGATCTCATCGACCTGGTCTTTGAGGCCGAGGATGAGGTGGATGTTGTCTGGACGGAACCATCGGCTGAGAACCTCTCTGCTCAGAGACTGTACGAGCGGTGCGGCTTGATCCCGGAACCTAGGCCGGCATTTCTGGATGATGGACCCTCCGTGTGGGTTCGTCGGAGAA
>CAYYGI010000209.1:0-2832 GCA_964471085.1 uncultured Acidimicrobiaceae bacterium | reverse complement strand
CTGTTTACCATGCCCGAACGATGCCAGAAACACCAGAGCCAGGAACACTCATCCTCTGCGCGACACCAATAGGGAATCTCGGGGATCTCTCTGATCGTGCAGCCGAAGCTCTCCGAAGCGCAGATGTGATATTTGCTGAGGACACGAGGAGGACACAGAAGCTGCTCAACCACATCGGTGCGTCAACGCCGATGCGGAGCTTCTTTGCTCACAACGAGCGTTCGCGCCTCAGTGAACTCACCAAGCGACTGGCAGCGGGTGAGATCGTTCTCCTGGTCTCAGACGCGGGAATGCCGGTCGTCTCCGATCCGGGGATGTCAGCGGTTGATGCCGCTGTGGAAGCGGGCGCTGTAGTGAGCGCGATACCCGGGCCCTCCGCCGTCGTCACTGCAATTGCAGTATCGGGATTCGAGGGTGACCGTTTTGTTTTCGAAGGCTTTCTCCCACGAAAGGCTGGATCTCGACTTACGGTTCTTGCTGGAATCGGTAGAGAGGAGCGGACAACTGTGCTGTTCGCCGCTCCGAACCGGGTCGCTCGCGATCTCGAGGATCTCGCCAACGCTACAACACCCGCGAGACGAGTCGTGGTGGCACGGGAACTCACCAAGTTGCACGAAGAAGTCTGGCGGGGCACCCTCCGAGAGGCAGCAGACCATTGGGCTCAGGTAGTAAAGGTTCGCGGTGAGATCACCATCGTCATCGAAGGGGCTCCCCACCCAGAGGCTGACCTCTCCAAGGCAGAGGGGGAAGCAAGAAGCCTGATCGAAGCTGGGTCGACCCGATCTGATGCTGTTCGTCGCGTCGCTGCGAGCAGCGGTGTTAGCCGTCGAGAACTCTACGATCTTGTCGTCAAAGGTAGTTCCTGAATCCGTCCCCCTCAACTGAAACGACTACATTGCTGCGATCCTGGAGCGACAGCGCTTGCACACACCCCGGCCCTCGAAACTCGTGATGTCTTCTTGGGTGGCACAGAACACGCAGACTGCTTGGAGTTTTCGAAGAACAATCCCCCCGTTCTCCACTGATATTGCCAGTTCGTCTCCCTCGCGGATGTTGAACAGGCGGCGGGTCTCGGCAGGAACAACGATCCGACCAAGGTCGTCGATCTTTCTGACCATGAGCGTTTCCACAAAGAACCTCCGGTATTGCTAGTCGGTCTGGTGCCAACAACCCCATAATACCGACGACAGGAGAGATGGCAGCCACTCCCTAGGCACAAACGACTTGGCACAACGATTTGCTCGGGGACGGTACCATCGCCGCTATGACTGACAAACAGCCGAAGAAAGTTCTTGTGGCGGTGGCATGGCCGTATGCCACAGGTCCGCTGCATCTCGGACACATAGGGGGGGCGTATCTGCCCTCGGACATCTACGCCAGGTTTCGCCGCTCCGTAGGCGACGAGGTGTTGATGGTCTCTGGTTCGGATGTTCACGGAACACCAATCACCGTGAAAGCCGATGAGCTTGGCCGGACTCCCCAGGAGATCGTCGACGAGTTCCACCCGGAGTTCTTGTCGTATTGGCGTGATCTTGAGATCGACTTCGACTTGTTCACCACCACGGGGACAGAGACGCACAAACGGGTCGTTCAGGACTTCTTCCTGAAGTTGCTTGAGAACGGTTATCTCTATACCCAGACATCGGAGCAGTATTTCGACAGTGAGGTCGGGCGTTTCCTTCCGGATCGCTATGTCGAAGGAACCTGTCCCCACTGCGGCTACGACGATGCACGAGGGGACCAGTGCGACAAGTGTGGGAAGACCCTCGATCCGATCGACCTGGTCGACCCGAGGTCGAAGTTCACCGGATCGACCCCTGTGATGAGGGAGACCGAGCACTACTACTGGAAGCTCAGCGCCTTCAACGAGCCACTCCTCGAATGGCTCAAGAACCGGGAGGGATGGAGGCCCCACGTCGTCAACTTCGCTGTCGGTATGGTTGAAGGTGGACTCCACGACCGAGCCTTTACTCGAGACCTGGAGTGGGGGATTGCTCTCCCTGTTGATGACCTCGGCCCAGGTAAGTCGATATATGTGTGGTGGGAAGCTGTCATGGGGTATCTCTCTGCTCCCCAGGAGTGGGCCGAGAAGCAGGGCACACCGGACGCTTGGAAGGCGTGGTGGGAGGACCCGGAGGCTGAGAGCTTTTACTTCGTTGGCAAAGACAATATCCCGTTCCATGCGGTGTACTGGCCCGCACTCATCATAGGCCACGGAGGCCTGAACCTCCCCACTGACGTGCCTGCGAATCAGTACGTGACCTTCGGCGGGGATAAAGCGTCAAGTTCACGGGGGGTCGGGAAATCCCTCGGCTGGTATCTCGACCGTTTCGAACCGGATTCCTTGCGCTACGCATTGAGCCAGTCGATCCCGGAATCGAATGACACAGAACTCACTGACACAGAGATCGTCCGCAGGATCAACGATGAGCTCGTGGCGACGTGGGGGAACCTTGTCAATAGGGTGGTGTCGATGACGAGCCGCTACTTCGACGGCGTCGTCCCCGAACCTGGTGCCCTCAGTGAAGCCGATGAAGCAGCTCTGGCTAGCCGCACAGCAACGCTTGGAGACGTATCGGATTTGTTGTATAACGTGAAGCTTCGAGCAGGTATTGCACGCGCCATGGCTGGCGCACAGGATGCCAACGCATACCTCAGTGATCTGGCCCCTTGGACGACATCAAAGACAGATATGGAGCGCACGGGCACGACGCTGTGGGTAGCACTGCAGATGATCGCGGGTACCGCCGTGGCGCTCTCCCCCTATCTCCCTGCTACCTCACGCCAGGTTCTGGAAGCCTTCGGCTCGCCGGTGGAGGGCAGAGTTCCAGC
>CAYYGI010000208.1:0-2832 GCA_964471085.1 uncultured Acidimicrobiaceae bacterium | reverse complement strand
TGCGCGTTCTCGCTATTGCTGCGATCGCGGGGAGTGCAGGGGCAGCGATTGCGCTCGGAGTACTGGGGACTGCCGCGCCTGCTGTTGCGATTGGTGTGTTGTGTTCCGCTGTTCCAGCAAGACTGGAACAGTCCCGGATTGCGAAAAGGAGGAGTGCTCAAACTGACTCCTGGCCAGACTTTCTTGCTCACGTAAGATCCTCAGTAGCTGCAGGCGCAACACTCCCGGACTCCTTCATAGATGCCTCGGAACGCATAGGAGACGACTTCCACCGATACGGTAATCGCGTCCAACACGAAGTTATGTACGGGGCAGGGTTCGATGCCGCGCTCACGGATCTGCGCAGTGAGCTTGAGGACCCGGTTGCTGACCGCATCCTCGCTACTTTCATGATTGCTCAAAAAAGTGGCGGCCATCGTGTTGGAGACGTCCTGACCACTCTGGGAGCTTCGGTTGCAGATGAGATTCGGTTACGCAAGGCCCACGACGCTGCAATGACCGAGCAGCGTTGGACGGCAACAGCGGCACTCATTGCACCTTGGGTTCTGCTCTCACTCTCGATCGCGACGAACCCGCAAGCGGCAATAGCCTTCGATGCTCCCCAGGGTGTGATTGTCGTTGCGGGTGGCCTCGCTGCAACAGGGCTCGGGTGGCTTCTCGCAATGCGCGCAAGCAAGCTGAGCGCACCACCGAGGTTGTTCACGTGAGCTGGATACTGGCAGCCCTATTCGGAGCGGGCATATACATGGTCGTCGTTCCGACGGGGAGGCCACCCATGGCAACCACCCTGGAGAAGTATCTCTTACCAAGGCGTGAGGACGATGAGTCCCGCCGTCGGTCGCTCTCGATTCCAACGGGCGCTTTGATGCCAGCGTTCGGGGGTGCGTTCGTTGGACTTCTGGCCGCGCAGGGGGATCTCTTCGTCGCGCGGCAGTCTCGACCCGTTCTCGCTCTTGGGGTGCTCGGAGCAGCAGGAGGCATCATCCTCTGGTCGATGCGCGAGTCGAACCACCGCGACCGCCGAACACGCCGGCTGCGTTTCGAACTCCCTGTCGTGGCTGACGCAATGGCTCTCCATGTGGTTGCCGGAGCGTCGATTATCGGAACGATTCGATCAGTCGTCAGTGAGACCCGCGGCGTTGCGACAGAGGAACTACGAGCGGTGCTTGAATCTCACGAGTCTGGAGAGGGACTCCCTGACGCTCTCGCAGAAGCTTGTCGCAACACCGCCCATCGCGATGCTACGCGACTGTACGAGACGTTGAGTCACGCCCACTCGACAGGGGGAAGGCTCGCGGATGCACTCGGTGATCTTGCTATCGACTATCGGTCAGCTCTCGAACGAGACCTCACATCCGAAGGAGGAAAGCGAGCGATCGTCGCATACGGGCCCGTGCTTGGGCTCATGGTGCCAACGGCGCTGATCTTTCTCATCTATCCAACTCTTCTGGGCCTTCGCACCCTCGCAGGTGCGCCGTGAATTCCGAATGCAACCTAGCCAGCCAATCCCAAGGAGGGATGACACATGTACAAGAAAGCAATGCTGCAAGTGGAGCGAGGAGCGACTACCGTCGAGTGGCTTGGACTCGCGACGATCGCGATCCTGGTGATTGCTGTCCTCCTGCCCCAGGTCAGAGGGACCGCGCAGGAGATATGGACGAACGTCGCGGGCCAGTTCAGCGGCTTTTTCTAGAGAGGGGTTCCTACACAATCGAAGGCATTGTTGCGATCGGCGTGTTCTTCATCCTGGTCATGCTGATCGTTCAGATCGGGTTCTTGATTCTTGCTCGGAGTGCGGCTGGAACAACCATCGAAGCTGCCCTTCGCAGGGCCGCGGTGACAGATGTCCATCTTGACATCATTCGGGAGGGACTGGTTCGTGACTTGTATGCAGTGGTTCCCGGCGTCCAGGGTCTCTCGGTCGATGTAACCGGAGACGGGGTGGTCACGCATGCGGTCGTGCAGTTTCGATGGCTGCCGCCAGGCCCAGACTTGCTCCCCGTTACGGTCTCGGTTGAGCGTTCCGTTCTTCGCGTCGTGCCACCGTGAGCAAGCCGAGTGCGCACGGAGAGAGGAGAGAGAGCGGGATCGCCCTCCTGGAGATCCTCGTTCTTGGTTTCGCTGTCTTGTTGATGGTGATCCCTATTTTGTCAACAGCCGCGAGACTGACCGAAGCGAACGGAGATGTGCACGCTGCTGCCCGTGACTCAGCACTCTGGGTGACGAGGCATGGCTCCCCTGCGCCGTACGCTGAGGGGGTCGATGTGCACGTGATCAAGAGCGCTGGGGTTGTTGAAGTAGTTGCGACCCGGGAGGTCGAAGTCATTGGAGTTGGTGGCACTTCGCTGACGTGGACTGTGCAGTCAACCGTCGAGGTTCCGATCAGTGCCTTTCGGAGCCAGCCGTGAGCCAGGAGCGAGGCTCGATGCTTCCGATGACTGCAGGGCTCATTTTTGTAGCCTTCGCTACAGTTGCGTTGGTTGTGGAGCTCTCTCTGCTCGGAGCTGCGTATCGAGATGTCGCTACCGTGGCGGATCTGGCGGCAGAATCGGCGGCTGCAGTACTGTCGAGTTCAGGGGCGTACGCCTCTGTTCCGACTCTTGATGTGGCAGAAGCAATCGAGGAGGCTCGCAGAGTTGGCGCCATGTGGGGGAGTGCCAGTACATCGATAACAGTCGATGCCGACCCGTTCAGGGTCTGTGTCACAGTATCCGACGTGTACCAGCCCAGAACGCTCGCGTTCATTGGTGTGAACGAGTTTGCTCTGCGCGTGACAGGCTGCGCCATTCCCGCTGCAGGGTGACCCTGACGCCGCTCACTTCACGTATCCTC
>CAYYGI010000207.1:0-2833 GCA_964471085.1 uncultured Acidimicrobiaceae bacterium | reverse complement strand
CGGGCATCATTCCACGCCTACAACACCGAGGAAGAGATAGAGAGCTTCATCGACGCGATGCAATCCATCGCGTAGGTCTACCCCTCCGGAAACGGGGTGCCTGCGAGGAACGCGTCGATCACACCTTGAGCAGCATCGGTTGGCACAACGTAGGACCGACCGTCGTCCCCGCGGATGTTTCGGACCGGGAGCGTAGCGTTGTCAATGTCTCTCGATTCGAGCGTGAGAGCATCTCTGCCGAGATCCGTCATCCTGGCGAGGCTGAGCCCCTCGTCGGCAGTGATCTGCTCCGCGAACGTTGGGAGGAACGTTGGTAGGTTGAACGCGCTTGCAGGCGAAGTCACCTGGCGGAACATCGCGATCAGGATTTCTTGCTGACGGCCTGTGCGCGAGATGTCTCCAGCGGCGCTGCTCCTCCACTCACCGTTCTTGAGGATCTCGTGATTCCTGGAGCGGGCATAGGCCACTGCTTGCTCGCCATCAAGCGTGTGTCTTCCAGCGTCGGTTGCAAAGCCAGATGTCCTGTCGCGAGCGGGGAACTTGAAGTCGAGCGTCACACCTCCAAGGGAGTCGACAACTGCACCGACGCCTGCGAAGTCGATCTCGACGTAGTGATGAATCGAGATGCCTGTCGCGGTGTGGATCATCTGGACGAGGAGGTCCGGTCCACCAAGCACGTATGACGCGTTAATGCGGTTTGTGCCGTGACCAGGAATGTCGACCCTGAGATCCCTCGGAATACTGAGCATCCGGATGCTCTCACCAGGTACCAGGTGAGCAAGAATCATGACATCGGTGCGACGGCCCGGCGCCACGCCGTACCTCGACGCGTCCCAATCATCAGGGAGAGTCGACCGGTCATCGACTCCGACGACGAGGATGTTCACGATCTCGTCGGATTCTGCTGCAACAGCTACGAGAGAGGTGAGTTCACTTGCCTCGATACGTTCGATCTTTCCTTCTGTGAAGTGGAGAAAGCCGTATCCGCCGAACACGAAAAGCACCATCGTGCCGAGTACGCCGAGGATGAACTTCTGGGCGAGGCTCCATCGCCGTTTCCTGGGTCTACGATCCCCTGGAGGTTCGCCGTGTACGCGAGGGATTTCAGGGAAAGTCTCGGTGGTGGAGGGCATGTAGGAACAAGGGTAAGGAGACCGCATGAATAGTTGCCTGGCCAGCAGTGAGATTGAAGCGAGTTCGCGAGGAGAAGGTACGCTGGGAGCATGCCGAAGAAAATTCACTCCCAGGACGTGACGACATGGCCTGCGAGGGCGGGCGCTCGTGCCATGTTGCGCGCCGTTGGTTTGAGCGAGGAAGACTTTGCAAAATCGCAGATCGGTCTCGTATCTGCAGGAAACGAGGTCACTCCGTGCAACGTGACGGGGCCAAGGCTCACGGGAGAAGCAAAGCTTGGTGTGCGGGCGGCTGGTGCAGTGGGTCTCGAGTTCACGACGATTGCTATCTCTGATGGCATCTCCATGGGGCACGATGGGATGCGGGCATCACTCATCTCAAGGGACGTCATCGCGGACTCGGTTGAGATCATGATGATCGCAGAGCGCTTCGATGGGATGGTGTCAGTTGCTGGTTGTGACAAGTCGCTACCAGGGATGATGATGGCCGCGGCTCGACTCAATCTGCCTTCAGTGTTTCTCTATGGGGGGTCGTCACTACCGGGAACTCTGGATGGAGAGGACATCTCGATCGTCGATGTCTTCGAGGGAGTCGGTGCTCACGCCCACGGCCTTATCTCCGATGAGCGTCTCTTGCGTCTCGAAGAGAATGCCTGCCCTGGCGTGGGCTCGTGTGCAGGCATGTTCACAGCAAACACGATGGCAGCAATCGGTGAGGCACTGGGAATGTCACTTCCAGGCTCGGCATCAGTGCCAGCTATTGACGACCGTCTCGACGAGTACGCCCGGAAGTCCGGTGAGGCGGTGATTGCCCTCCTCGAAGCGGATATTCGCCCGAGGGACATCATGACGCGCAGGGCGTTCGAGAACGCTGTGACGATCGTAATGGCAACAGGAGGGTCGACGAACACTGTGCTGCATCTGATGGCGATTGCAAACGAAGCGGGCGTTGACCTTGCTCTGAACGACTTCGACGTTATTGCTCGCCGGACTCCTCACATTGCTGATATGAAGCCGTACGGGAAGTATCACATGGTTGACTTAGATCGGATTGGAGGCATTCCGGTCGTGCTCAAGGCGCTCCTTGACGCAGGGATTCTTCACGGAGATGAGATGACGGTGACGGGAAGAACGATGGCTGAGAATCTTGCTGATGTCGTTCTTCCATCGGGCCAAGACGTTGTGCTGCCAGTAGAAGCGCCGCTCGCTCCAGTGGGGGGTATCGCGATTCTGCGTGGGTCGCTTGCTCCAGGTGGTGCCGTCGTAAAGATCGCCGGGATCGATCTTGACGTGTTCGAGGGGGTTGCCAAAGTGTTTGACGATGAGCAGCACGCGCTCCAAGCTCTCTGGGATCACGAGATTGTGCCCCACGATGTCGTGATTGTCCGCTTTGAAGGCCCGAGTGGGGGGCCCGGGATGCGCGAGATGCTTGCAATCACCGCAGCAATCAAGGGTGCCGGGCTTGGACGTGATGTTCTCCTCATCACCGATGCCCGCTTCTCGGGGGGAACGACAGGGTTGTGTATCGGCCACGTTTCACCGGAGGCCTCTCGAGGTGGGCCTATTGGGTTGGTCAAATCCGGAGATCGTGTCAGGGTTGACATCTCTCAGCGCCGCCTCGACTTGCTGGTTGATGATGTTGAGATTGAGGAGCGGAGACGTGTCTTTGAGCCACCAGCACCCCGGTACACCAAGGGAGC
>CAYYGI010000206.1:0-2841 GCA_964471085.1 uncultured Acidimicrobiaceae bacterium | reverse complement strand
ATCAGGTACGTCCTCCCCTCTCTCACCTCACACAGGTACGCCCCTGTCGAGGTAATGATCTGGTAGCGGTCCGATGCAGCCCCCAGCGGCCCATCATCTGCCCACCAGCGCCCACTGCGTCGCCACGGTCCGGCCCATGAGAGCACAGGCACCCACCGACTTCGGAGCCGTACCTGCTCAGGGATCCCATCCGCCCAGGTGACCTCAAAGGGCAGAGGCACTGGCGGCACAAGCGCGGGTGACGGGCGAGGGATGCGACCAGGCCACGGTGCTTCCGGGTCGCGCTGCACACTGCGTGCATCCTCCCCCCACCTAGTCCACGACATCTGTTCCCCCGGGTCACGGCCGCCCTGGGGGCGAGCTACCAGGAGGTTCTCCTCTCCTGCGATCGTCTGTACCTCCATGAACGCGCGCAGAGCCTCCTGGGATGCTCTTGCATCCTCTTCGAACGCTATCTGTCGCCCGGAACCAGACAGATCGGCGGGTTCTAGACGCAGTGTGACAAGCCCACCCCTAATTCCTGTGGAGACTCCATCTATCCAAGACCGAAGTTGCCAGCGCACCCGCTCAGCAATACATTTTTCCGAGAACGGGTCGATACTGCGCCAGGTTCGTTCCCATACACTCCCATCGTCTGCAATTGCAGTGACGACCACACGATGTGCCGCCACACCGTGTGGAGAGAGGTTTCCGACAAGACGCTGTGCAAGGTGTCGCGCTACAAAAGCTGCCCGCTCGAAATCTTCAATGGGTGGATCAAAGTGCGACGCCACGCTCGGGTCTTGTGGTATATCTCTTGGGACGGCGTTCCGGTCGATCCCCCGCGCCCTGCGATGTGCCTCAAGGCCTACCCGCCCGAACCGGGAGATAACCGCATCGATCGGCAGCTCTGCAACTGCACCGAGAGTAGTGATCCCAAGCCAACGGAGAGTTGCGGCAAGATCATTGTTGCCAAGACTCTCCACATCGAGGTTTGCAATAAACACCTCGTCATCGGCAACTATGAGCCTCGCATCGGAGCATGTTGTCTGGCGAACTGCTTGATAAGAGGCAGCCGGGCCAGCAGCAAGACCGATGCGGTGATCACCTCCGAAAAGATTGAGTTCCTTCTCTAGGCGGTCACAGAGCGCCTCCTCCCCGCCGTAATAGGTAACAGCACCAGCAACAGGGATGTACATCGTGCCCGGCTCAGCCACTTCGACACGCGGAACAAGTGACTCAATTGCCTGCAGCACGGGCTCGAAGCGTGCCATCTCGACACTCAAATCCTGAACAATGGTTGTCACCGTTGGACAGATCACCTCAGCCGAACGTCTCGACATACCAACAGTCACACCGAATGTTGCTGCAGCATCGTTGCATGCAACGATGCTTCCCTCTTCTCCTACAACTTGGGCTGGCTTCTGGACTGATTCAACCAGCCCGAGCTCTCCCCCTGTCAGGGCTGACTGCCGAAGTGACCAGTTGGGGTACCACACGCAGATTGTTCGTTCCATCGTCCTCTACTTCAATCATCCGCTGCATACCTCTCATAGCCTTCCCCGAAGCAAGGAGGCGGATACGGCGGTTCGTTAAATTTCCGTGACCAGCGTCGGTACCCTCCCACAGAACCTCGCGAGTCTCGAGCCGAAGGTGGGCCACTCCCCTCGGTAGCTCCCCTGTGACAGGCCGGAGAACAAGAGGGGTACGCCTGGCTTTTGCCCTAGCAGCAAGCTTGTGGAGCACCTGATCTCCTAGACCTGGTGGTACCTCGGCGTACACGCCACTCACTCCGTCAAGAAGAGTCGCTACGATCCGTGACCACGCCACTGCGTCACTGCTACGAACAACGACGAGACGATCCTGGGGTATACCCAACTCCCATGCCGCCAACGGGCTTGCCCACCCGCGTACATCGAGGTAAACGAGCACACCCTTGGCTGCGTAGGGGGCAAGCAAGAACATACCGATACGAGTGAGTCCGGAGCCTGGGATACCAGATAACCCAGCTACCTGTCCCGGGGCAAGGAACAACTCTTCTTTGACTTGTTTGAAGTTCTCTCGATAATGAGTCGATGAGTCGACCGCAAACTGAAACGTGGTAACCACCGCTGGAATCCTTTCGAACGTCCTCACCAGCGTGCACCCTCCGCTAGGAGGAGATCATAGCCGAACATGCGTTCGACCGCAAATAGGCGTTGCCTCAGGGACGAGAAGAGGTATCCTTACTCTGCAGTATTGGTAAGGAGTTCCGCATGGATATCGCAGCGAAGGTCACGACACAGGGACAGATCACCATTCCCAAGGATGTCCTCGACGCCCTCGGCATTCAGGAAGGTGACCGTATCATCTTTCGCGTTGAAGAAGGACGAGCAGTGTTGCTGAGAACTCCCGATCTCCTCGATTTGGCGGGAAGCGTCGACGTGCCTGCCTCAGTACAAGGCGCAAGCTGGGAGCAGATCAGCGACACCGCACGGCGACACTACAAGGGGGTACCTCAATGACTGCTTCTGTCGATGCCGCCACGTTGATCCGACATCTCACCGGAGACCCTCACAAGAAGGCAGCACGCGCCACTGCTCACATCAGACAAGCAGATGAGCTCATCCTCACTGACGTCGTAGTTGCTGAGATGGTGAACGTGCTGCGATCTGCCTACGACTTATCAACGGGTCGGATCGCCGAGCTTATGCGTTCAATTGTCGCCTTCCCCGCGATCCGAACCGCCGATGAAGACCTCCTGCTACGATCGTTTGAGGTCTACGAGGCCTATCCCATCGACTACTCCGAGGCTTACCTCATTGCTTCCGCGGAACAATCCGGTGTCGGCACCATTGTCTCTTTCAACCAAGCACTCGACCA
>CAYYGI010000205.1:0-2849 GCA_964471085.1 uncultured Acidimicrobiaceae bacterium | reverse complement strand
GGCTACCGTATCGTCTATCTACACGCCCTACTTGAGAGGTTTCCATGGAGTCATCATCATCATCATCATCATCATCATCATCATCAGCAGCAAGAGATGCGTTGATCGCCCACCTCACGGAGCATTCCGTTCGAACGGATGGGCCATTCACTCTGCGATCTGGAGAGGTGTCAGAGTGGTACATTGATGCCAGACAGACGACGTTCTCGGGAAAGGGATCCAGGATGTGTGGTGCCGCGATCCTCGAAGAGGTGCCCGAAGACGTCGACGCGGTCGGTGGAATGACTATGGGTGCCGACCCGATAGCCGTTGCTACTGCGCTTGTTGCAGCTGATGCCGGGTCTAGCCTTGCCTCATTCTCGATCCGTAAGCGTGTGAAGGACCACGGTATTGGTGGCAGGCTCGTTGGCCCGATCGCAGCGGGCTCGCGTGTTGTGGTGCTTGAGGATACGACCACCACAGGTGCCGCACTCGCAGAGGCGGTCGGGGCACTGAGGGAGGCAGGTGTCGAGATCGTGAAGGCGGTTGCCCTTATCGACAGGTCCCGGGGAGCTACGTCCGAACGGATGGAAGTGCTCGGCATCCCGTATGTTGCAATCGTCACACCTCGAGATCTCGGCGTTGAGAGTTAGAAGATGCGCGTCTATTACACACCGTTGAAACACTTTGTATTCGGAGTGGTGGGGGTCATCTTGATTGCTGCGGCCGTTGACATAGTGTATGGGCACTGGCTCTCAGTACCTCCCGAGGCACAGGACGGGTTTCTCACGACGCGAGGTGAGGCACAACGTAGAGGCGATATTTTGTGGGGGGGCACCATGCTCACCGTAGGTATTCTCATATTCATGGGGTCGATGGTTGACCTTCTTCGCCGCCACCCGCTGCTCATCATTGACGGTTCCGGAGTCCACTTAGGGAGGGGGAGTAGGGAGGGGCCCGCACTGATCCCGTGGGCAGACATCAAGACGATTTCGAGCGATGTTGCTTCTGACCCGTACGATGGAAGTGAGAGGGAGCGGCTGGTCCTTGCTGTGGTAGCGGGGGCAGAGGTGGCGAGGGAGCTCTCCACTGTGACCAGGGAGAAGGACACACTATATGTTGGTGCCCACGATTGGTCGGTTCCAGTGACCGATGTGGTACTCGCAGCCCAGGGTGCACACAACCACTTTCAGCGCATGGAGCTGGTGAGAACTTACGAGCCTCCCTCAATCGAGTGGGACGTCAGTATCAGCCAACCGCACACCCCGTTGATTTCGGATGAGGTGACCACCTCTCCCACTGGCGGGGAGGACGAGACAAGCCAAGCTAGTTCCGCGGAGGAAGACACATGATTATCGGTTCCCACGTCAGCCCAAAGGATCCTCTCGGTGAGGCTGCTGCTCGCAATGCTGACGCTGTGCAGATCTTCACGTCGAATCCGCAGCAGTGGAAGGCGCCACTTGTGCGCGATGATGCAGAAGAGTTGAAAGCGTCGCCGATCGAGTTCTACGTGCATGCCCCGTACCTCCTGAATCTTGCGTCCCCAAACAACAAGGTCAGAATTCCGTCCCGCAAGGCCCTGGCCCAGGCCGTCGAGGCTGCTAGTGCAATCGGAGCTCGGGGCGTGATCGTCCACGGGGGGAGCGTCGGGGCTAACGAAGAAGAAGCGGTCGGTTTCGAGAGGTGGCGAAAGGCGCTCGAGTCGTTCGATGTCACGGTGCCTGTGCTCATCGAGAACACTGCGGGGAAGGGGAATTCGGTTATGCACGACCTTGAGAACTACGGGCCTCTGTGGGATGTCATCGGGGATCTCAATGTCGGAGTCTGCCTCGACACGTGTCACGCCTGGGCCGCGGGTGCCGACCTCGAGACGGCGGTGGAGATTATTGCTCGCAACACAGGCAGAATCGATCTCGTCCATGCGAACGACTCAAAGGATGAAGCAGGTTCGCACCGCGATCGGCACGAGAACTTCGGGGAAGGCTTCATCCCGGAGGAACTCTTGATCGGTGTCATCAAAGCCGCCGAAGCTCCTGTCATCGTCGAGACCCCCGGCCTCGCGGAAGGCCAGGCCGCGGACATTGCTTGGCTGCGTGAACGCCTCTGACCAACTGAGACCAAGCTCCTCGATACCGGACCAGAGCCCGCATCGCGAAACACGTGCGACACGCCGTTTGCTCTTTGTCGCACTACATCCAACGTACAACGCACTACTGCTTGTCACCTCCCCAGCTCTCATTGACCCCGCTAACTTCCGAAGTGCCACTAATCCGGCACTGATACACGAGCTATGAAAATGACCTATTCGGTGCATCCAAGGAGGATCCGTGGGATGAGGGGTTCGGGTACCGCGACGTCAAGGCTGAGGCCTAGGCGGTGGTTGATGAGTACTTGAACCGACACCGGAAGCCACCTCTTCGACGGTCTCGATGAGGCTGCTACAGACTGCCTCAACGAGCTCTGGCGCGCCGCTCGCGTGGACGCAGTGTGTGCGCAGAGCGAAAATGGGGCGATCCAGCTCTCGACGAGATAGAGGGGAACCCTTGAGGAGTAGGGTTCGCATGAGTGGGCCTACCTGGATTTGAACCAGGGACCTCATCCTTATCAGGGATGCGCTCTAACCAGGCTGAGCTATAGGCCCATTCAGGAAACGAAAGCGTACCAACGTCACATCACAATTCGCCAGAGGAGCGGTTGAGATGAATCTGGAGTCGTTCTCTGGTACTCTCTCCCGCTTATCATTGCACGACTATTCCAAAGAAAGGCGGGGAGAGTGTTCGAGTGGATTCTGCTGGTGCATGTGCTAGCCGCATCCACGTGGTTCGGTGCCCAAGTGTACGTCGAGGGTCTCACGGCCTCAGCTGCGCGCA
>CAYYGI010000204.1:0-2871 GCA_964471085.1 uncultured Acidimicrobiaceae bacterium | reverse complement strand
TGGTCGCCCCGAGACGGCCCAAAGCGCCGATAGTGTCGGGTGCGCGAGCGCTCCTCACATGTTCAGTAGCCCGGCACAACATCGACGGTCGGAATATAGTGCAGCACAGAGGCGTGCGCTTGGATGCCTCGCTAGAAAGCCAGCCGATTCGGAGTTGAAGTGAAGAACCACGCAGTTGTTTTAGGTGGTGCCGGTCCCAATATCGGTTCTGCGATCACCCGTCGCCTTTCGGCTGGAGGCTGGGAAGTGACGGTGCTTGATGTGGATCGCGAGGCGGGCGATTGCCTCGTTCAAGAGCTCACCCCAGTTGGCACGGTGCGGTTTGCATACACAGACGCGACGAGTTCTGCGGATTTGCAGCGTGAGATCTCAGTCGCGTTCGATTCGGTCAGCGCCGGGGACGGAGCGGCGCTCGTCGTCAGCGTGGGCGGCTCTCCAGCCCCACCCAGGGCTACAGATACGACCGAAGAGGATTTCGAGGCAACGGTTCGGCTGAATCTCACATCCGCCTTCTTGGCAACTACCGCGGCTATCCCCAAGCTCGACGAAATCGGTGGAGGAAGCGTCGTCTACCTCTCGAGTGCAAACTCGCTTTTGGGTGGACTCAGCCAAACTGCCTACTCCGTGGCCAAGGCCGCAGTTAACGCTCTGGTAGCCAGCCTTACGGCAGACTACGGGAATATGGGCATCCGGTTCAATGCGGTAGCAGCCGGAAGCGTAGTCGGCGAACGGTCGACGACGTGGCAGCGTAGAGAGGAAGAGAACCCCGGTACGATCAACGCCTTGACCGACTTGTATCCGCTCGGCCGACTGGGTAAGCCCGAAGACGTAGCTGCCGCGGTCGCTTTCCTCTGCTCGTCGGACGCTTCCTGGATATCTGGAGCCGTAATACCTGTTGACGGCGGGTTAACTGCCGTTGGCGGCCTGCCAGGTGGCGAATGGTGGAAGCCGAGGGCGGGAAGGTAGGCGAACCCACAGGGTTGGGTCCTCCTAAACGGTCAGCTTCTCAGACTCAGGGACCCGCGGCCAACCGAAGCGAATCAAAAAGCTCCTTCTGTCGGGCTTCGGCCTGAGCCACTGCATCGGGGTAGTCCGGCTTCTTCACGGTGGCCTCGACGTACTCGTCGACTGCGGTCTTTAGGAGTGCGTTCAGCGAGGTCTGGTAGACGCTCGCGATACCCTGCATAAGTCGCAACGTATCTTCCTCTAGTCGTATCGTCACGTTCTTACTCGCCATGTTTAAAACCTCCACTATTCGAACTCGAGTGATGCACTCAAGCCGTTTGCACGAGAATCGTACTGACTCAAGCTTCTCCTAGTGCTATCATCACTGTGATTGCACATCTTAATAGGTTGTGCAAACATATCGTAGTAACGACGCGTCGTTACAAAGGGTTCCGACAGAGGAGTGGTGTCTGTGACAGAATCCATAGGTGACCTATATGAGAGGATCGGACTAGTACTCCGCAAAGCGACTGTGGCGGCTCAGGGCGAAATCGCCTCGCATCTCTTAGAGTGGCAGTCACTCGAGGATGTAGCGATTCTGACTAACTTCGAGGAGCACCAAGGCGACACTGCTCAAGTCGTCGATGGGAGAGCGCACCATAAAATGAGCACGATACTGACTCTGGGCCTTAAGACAAAAGTCCACGTACGTGGCGAGGAGAATAAGTCGACGATAGCAATAATGCCCAACGAGTTTCTTGTCTTGACGGATCCGCTGGACGGTACAGCACCGGCCCGCCACCTGGGGAGCGCTCATGCTTCAGTGGCTCTGGCCTACGCTTATCCTCCCTTGGGTCGACTCACCATTGTTGCAGCGGCGATCTGTGGACCGTCAGGGATTATTGTGCGGTGGACGGCCGACGGCTCCGTTTGGCGTGGACGTGCCGGTGTCAAGGCCGAGAGCGATGTCCTCGCCACCGACCTTAATGACACATCCACAGCCGTTGCAGTAGTGGCTCACAAGCCTTGTGACCGGGAGCAGTTTCGCGATGTAGTCACAAGCAGCGCCAAAGACTTCGCATCTGCGATATCGACTGATCCCAGCAAGTTTTCTATCTATAACACTGGAGGAAGCCCGGCAACCTGGGCGCTGATTGGCTTGGAATTAGGCGCGATATTTTCTCGCAAGGCTCAAGCGCCGTACGACGCGGCCTACCTCCTACCGTTGATCGATCTCGGCGGGACCGTGCTGACCGCGAATGGGCCGGTGGGAGTGGATGAGGTTCGCGGTTGGTTCAACCAAGGAGCGATGGATTTTCTCGACGAAACGAAGATAGGTGACAAGGAACGAGGGAGGACGGTTCCCCCGCACGTGGCGGCCACGTCTGAGCGCCTCGCTTCGCTGTTGGTCGATCACTTCGGCTTCTAGGGGCCGTCTTGGCCACCGGTGAGTTCGCCGTAGCCCGAAGCTACGGCCTTGTTGGCTCGTGCATAGTGCCGGCCGATGTAGCGAGGGTTGAGAGCGGGTGTGAAGTAGTGCTTGCGGTCAATCCAAACAAAACCATCTTCCTGCGACAGAACCGCCACATCCACCGAGCCCCCGACAGTAAGGGACGTTTCACCAGGTTGTCGCGACGCTGCCCGCTTGATTGATGTCAAGCTGATGAGTCCACGCGCCACATCTGCCAGTTCGCTCATTGGCATGAGGGCCATAGCCGAATTCAACGGGTGGACGTGATACTTCTCTGAGAGAGCGCTAACTTCTTTTCGCAGATCGCCCTCGAAATTATCGGCCAATTTCTGGGCCTGCGCGTTCACTTCCGGGAACGCTGATGCCATCTTGTGATCTTGAGCAAACTTCTGCTGGATCGTCTGGAATTGTGCTGAGGCCATTTCGATCAGTCGATCGGTTATACGCTGATCGAA
>CAYYGI010000203.1:0-2874 GCA_964471085.1 uncultured Acidimicrobiaceae bacterium | reverse complement strand
TCATCGTTGAACGGGAGGTCACCCGAGAGGCAGATCTCGCCACTCGGTGCCCGCGTGGTTGTAGTCGTCGTCTCTGCTAGCGTCGTGATAGGCGGCTCCTCAACGGTTTGGGCACAGCTCGCGAGGAGTATGGCGAGTAACACGATCACAAATTTCAAGCGCATAACGCGACATTACACTGCTACAGCGTTTCTTCAACAGGTCTGACCGCGAATTGACGTGGCCTCCAGAAGATGCTTGACCAAGGATTGCGAACTGTGACGGACATCGACCAAAAAGTACCCAAGGACGGGTATCGCACGTTCCTTATCGTGTGGTTCGGTCAGGTCATATCTATCGTTGGCAGCAGTCTGACATGGTTTGGTATCAGCATCTGGGTGTTTCTTGAGACCGGGTCTGTCACCCAGCTCGCGATCGTGCTCCTCGCAAGCCAGCTTCCAAGGATCCTCCTCTCACCCATTGCTGGTACGTTCGTTGATCGTTGGGACCGCCGTTGGGCAATGATCCTCTCCGACACAGGCGCCGGGGTAGGAACGCTCGTGATGGCGGCGCTCTACATGACGGATAACCTCACGATTCCTATTCTCGCTGCAATCGGGGCGTTCTCTGGTGCCTTCCAGGCGTTCCAGTTCCCCGCGTACCAAGCTGCAACAACGCTCCTCGTGCCGAAGGAGCGCTACTCGCGAGCGTCAGGGATGGTGCAGCTCGCTGACGCGATTGGCAGCCTCATTGCCCCTGCGCTGGGTGGGATCATGGTCGCGGCCGGTGGTCTCGGCCTCCTCATCGTGATCGATGTTGTGACCTTCGTCTTTGCTGTCGGAACGCTCCTCTTCGTCCGCTTTCCGAAGCCTCCGGTGAGCAAGGCGGGTGCCGAATCGAAAGGCACGGTGTGGTACGAGACGAAGTACGGGTTCAAGTACATTTTTGAGCGCAAGGGACTCCTTGGGCTGCTGCTGTACTTTACCGGCATCAATTTCGCGTTCGGTGGTTTCATGCCGATTGTCACGGCGTATCTGCTCTCTCTCACCGATGAGGCGACGATGGGGGTGATGTTCTCATTGGGGAGCACCGGAATGCTGCTTGGAGCAATCCTTGCCTCTTCGTGGAGAGGACTCGACAACAAGGTTGCAGGAATCATGGGGACAGGAGCGATTCTTGGCCTCATGATGGTCCTTGTAGGATCCGTGCCGCTCCTACCTGTGATTGTGTTCGGTTTCTGGATTGCAATGTTCGTGCTTCCGCTCATGGGAGCTATGAGCCAAGCGATCTGGATGGCGAAGGTCGACCCGGACGTTCAGGGACGAGTCTTTGCTGTCCGAAGTGCAATAGCCCAGGGGGCCATTCCGATCAGTCTCCTTGCGGTCGGGCCGATCGCAGACCGTGTCTTCGTGCCACTGATGACCGGTCACTCCGCGCTTGGACTCTCACTCCAGGGCGTCTTTGGGAGCGGGCAGGCAGCGGCATTCGGACTCTTCTTTGCTCTCACAGGTGCAGCGGTTGTCTTGATGTCCGTTGTTGCAGGGTTCATTGGGCCGATTCGCAATCTTGAACGGGATCTCCCCGACGTTCTCGGGCTCTCTCCTGAGGGTGACATCGCTCCCGAACCTCCCCCAGCGTGATACCGTGCCGCAATGCCCCTCTCTCCCCCCGACCCTGAGCTCGCCCTTGCTTTTCTCACTAGTGAGCAGCCAGCCGGTCCGCTGCTTCACGAGGCGAGTTGGCTGCGCGACGAAGGCCACGGTAGAACTGTCACTTACTCGCGCAAAGTATTCATCCCTATCACCACGCTCTGTCGGGACACCTGCACCTATTGCACGTTCGTGAAACCCCCCGGTGGTGGGGGTGAGTACCTCACGCCCGACGACGTACTCGCGATCGCAAGAGTCGGTGATGAGCAGGAGTGCACCGAGGCGCTGCTCACTCTGGGTGACAAGCCGGAGGAGAAATGGCCCCAGGCACGAGAGTTTCTCGACGATCACAACTGTGAGACCACGATTGAGTACGTTGCCCAGATGTCTGAGCTCATTCGCGCCGAGACCGGGCTCTTCCCCCATGCGAACCCTGGGATCATGGATGATGATGCCATAGCGATGCTGCGCCCGACCAACGTCTCGATGGGTCTCATGCTCGAGAACATCTCCGACCGCCTCACCGAGCCTGGGATGCCGCATCACAACTGCCCGGACAAGGTTCCCGCAGTTCGCGTCGAGACGATTCGTTCGGCGGGGAGGCAGAAGGTGCCATTCACCTCCGGGATCCTCGTCGGAATCGGTGAGACACCCAGAGAGGTCGTCGACAGCCTCTTTGCCTTGGCTGAACTCCAGAGAGAACACGGTCATATTCAGGAATTCATCATCCAGAATTTCCGAGCAAAGGCGAACACCCGCATGCGCTTCTCTCCGGAACCCGAAATTCCGTACTTTTTGCGAGTTGTGGCTCTTGCACGGTGGATCCTTGGCGCAGAGGCGAATCTGCAGGTTCCCCCGAACCTGACTGAGGACTTCTCGGTCTACCTCGACGCGGGGATCAACGACTGGGGAGGTGTCAGCCCGGTCACAATCGATTGGGTGAACCCCGAAGCGCCGTGGCCGCATCTCGATAGGCTGGAAGAAGTCACCGCGGAGCACGGGTTCGAGCTTCGTCCCCGCCTCCCCGTTTACCCCGAGTTCCTCACGAAAGAGTGGATCGACCCGAGCCTCCTTAAGGACGCCGTTGAACGTGCAACGGTGGACGGGTACGCTTCGCCCTCGCAGCGATCAGAGTCACCATCCGGTATCCGATGACAGCCATCACCTTTTTGCAGCTCCGACCTACGGACACGGTGAATGAGATCTGGGCGAAGACCCGTCGCCGCGAGGGAACACTCGTCGTGGA
>CAYYGI010000202.1:0-2925 GCA_964471085.1 uncultured Acidimicrobiaceae bacterium | reverse complement strand
TCTGAAGCCTTCGGGTCCATATCGGATTTCGTGTCACGGCGTGAGAGTACAGTCTCGGCCATGACATCGCGGGACTCATCCACACAAGAGCACTCCTCTCAGGCTTCCCTGGACCGACCCAAGCCTGCGCGTATTCTCCTGGGCGGAGGTATTGGATCAGGGAAGTCAAGTGTTGGCGCACTCTTTGAGAAGGCGGGGTTTCTCGTCATCGACCCAGACCGCATCGGACGTGACCTCCTTTCTCCTGGCACACCAGAGACAGCCGCCGTCGCAGAGATCTGGCCCGACGCTGTCAAAAGTGGAGTACTCGATCGCGCTGCTCTGGCCGGGATCGTGTTCGACGATGCTCTTCAGCTCCGGCGACTCGAGAGCATCACGCACCCTGCAATCGTGGCCGAGATTGAGCAGAGGGTCGCGAGCACCGAGAAGGACGTCGTGGTTGAAGTGCCGCTGATGCACCTTCAACTCGCTGGCGAGTGGATGAAGGTCGCCGTTGTTGCAGACGCCGAGACGCGGCTGGCGAGAGTGGTTGCGAGAGGTTCCGATGCTAAAGATGTTGCTGCGCGGATGAAGTCGCAGTCGTCGACGCCGGAGTGGATCTCGTGGGCTGACATCGTAGTCGAGAACGGTGGTGCCTGGGTGGCAACGGAGCATCTCGTAGCAGCCATTATCGATCGGCTTCGGGGATGAGTGGGTCTGTGCCCTTCGAAGTCGTGAGCGACTTCAGCCCAAGTGGGGATCAGCCTCAAGCGATCGCTCTCCTTGCGGAGGGAGTCACGAGGGGTGACCGCTTCCAGACGCTTCTCGGCATCACCGGTTCAGGGAAGTCAGCAACAATTGCTTGGACGATCGAAGAAGTGCAGATGCCCGCGCTTGTTCTCGCCCCGAATAAGGCACTCGCGGCGCAACTCGCAAACGAGTTCAGGCAGTTCTTTCCGAAGAACCGTGTCGAGTACTTCGTCTCGTACTACGACTACTACCAACCCGAGGCGTACATAGCCCGGAGCGACACCTTCATCGAGAAAGAGTCCTCAATCAACGACGAGATCGACCGGCTCCGCCACGCCGCAACCGCAGCGTTGCTGACACGCAGTGACGTCATCATTGTTGCTTCCGTCTCAGCGATCTACGGGATGGGATCCCCCGAGCATTACGGTGGTCACCTTCTGCGCCTCGTGAAGGGAGTCGAGTTCGCGCTCGACGAAGCTATCAAGCGGCTCGTGAACATCCAGTACGAGCGCAACGAGGTGAGCCTCACCAGGGGGAAGTTCAGGGTCAGGGGGGACACCCTTGAGGTGTTTCCAACGTATGAGGAGACAGTCATCCGCATCGAGTACTGGGGGGATGAGGTCGAGCGGATTCTCCGGATGAACCCGGTGACGGGGGAAGTCATAGAGGAGATGTCGGACGTGTGGGTGTATCCCGCTACCCACTACGTCACGAACAGTGAGATCATTGCTGGTGCGATCGTCGGCATTGAGGCCGAGCTTGAAGAGCAGCTCGCGATCTTCGAGCGCAAGGGGAAACTCCTTGAAGCGCAGCGCCTGGGAATGCGCACGAGGCACGACATTGAGATGATGCGAGAGATCGGGTACTGCTCCGGGATCGAGAACTACTCGAGGTATCTCGATGGGAGGGTCCCGGGTCAGGCACCCTTCACACTCATCGACTACTTCCCCGACGACTTCCTCATGGTCATAGACGAGAGCCATGTGACGATCCCCCAGATCAACGGTCAGTACGCGGGGGATCGCTCCCGGAAGGAGACGTTGATTGAACACGGATTTAGGCTCCCGTCTGCCCTGGACAACCGCCCTCTGACATTTGACGAGTGGTATGGGCGCGCGAAACACGCGGTGCTGCTCTCTGCGACACCGAGGGAGTGGGAAATCCGCGAATCCTCCCAAATAGTTGAGCAGATCATCCGGCCAACCGGCCTCGTCGACCCGGAAGTGGTCGTGCGACCCACGAAAGGGCAGGTTGACGATCTCATTGCAGAGGTCCAAGAAGCAGCGGCACAGGATCGGCGCGTGCTTGTGACGACGCTGACCAAGAAGATGGCTGAGGATCTCTCCGGCTACCTCCTTGAGCTCGGTGTGAGATCCCGATACCTGCACTCCGACATTGACACGCTCGAGCGAGTCCAGATACTCCGTGATCTCCGGCTTGGTGAGTATGACGTGCTCGTCGGGGTCAACTTGTTGAGGGAGGGACTTGACCTGCCTGAGGTCGCTCTTGTCGCAATTCTGGACGCCGACAAGGAGGGCTTTCTGCGCTCCGACACGAGCCTGATTCAGACGATCGGTCGGGCAGCGAGGAACGTTGACGGCTCAGTGATCATGTACGCCGACGTGGTGACGGACTCGATGCAGCGTGCCTTGAACGAGACGAATCGACGCCGTGAGCGCCAGATTAAGCACAACGAAGAGCACGGCATTGACCCCCAGACGATCCGTAAAAAGGTGTCGGACATACTCGAGCTCCTCTCCAGTGCCAGTGGTGCAGGTCGTGCTCCAGAGAGGAGAGCAGACGAGCTGCGAAGGCGGGAACCACTCGACCTGACGACCCCGGATCTGCGACGCCTTATCCAGAGCCTCGAAGAGGAGATGAATGAAGCCGCCAAGGATCTCCGCTTCGAGTACGCGGCTCGCCTGCGCGACGAGATCAACGAACTAAAGAGAGAGCTCAAAGAGATCTCAGACGCGTCCCACGTCCTCCCTTCAGGGGGGAGAAGCGAGTCTTCGAGCGAGGGGGGCGCGCGAGCCTGCGAGCCCCGTCTCTAAGCAGAGCCAGGGGGGCCTGCGAGCCTGGAGGAGCTCCGAGACAATGAGCCCATTTCATCTGACGTTGTGATACTATGATGTCATGGCTAAACGCACGACAACCATTCGCATGGATGAAGAGCTCGCCGAGCGGGCAGATCTG
>CAYYGI010000201.1:0-2931 GCA_964471085.1 uncultured Acidimicrobiaceae bacterium | reverse complement strand
TTCCGGATGACTCAGCGCTTCCAGGGCGGTGGTAGGTCTGTGTCGATACCGTAGTGATTGATCGCCTCCTCAACTACAGACGAGTCGATAGATCCGCTCTGTGCGAGGAGGGAGAGCACAGCGACGACAATATCTCCCGCCCGGACTTCAAAGAACGCTCGCAGCACTTCCCTGGTGTCGCTGCGCCCGTACCCGTCCGTCCCAAGAGACGTGAAGGGCCTCGGAGCAAAGGGAGCGATCTGATCAGGGACGATGCGCATGTAATCCGTCACCGCAACGATCGGCCCCTCCGAGGTTGCCAGGCGCTGAGTGAAGAGGGGAATCCTTGGCTGCGATCCGGGATGGAGGCGGTTCCATCTCTCGACTTCGAGTGCTTCCTCCCGAAGAGACTTGTAGGACGTCACACTCCAGAGGTCGGCACCGACACCGTATCGTTCCACAAGTTCGATCTGTGCTTCTCGCGCAGCGAGATGCGCAGGCCCAGAGAAGAGGATCGTCGCAGCCAGAGCCATCTGCTCTGGTGCAACGGCGAAACGGTACATGCCCTCAATGATCGCGTCGTCCACACCTTCAGGCTTCGGGGGCTGCACGTAGTTCTCGTTGTACAGCGTCAGGTAGTAGAACACGTTTTCGTGCTCCCCGTACATCCGATCGATGCCGCGCTCAATGATTGTCGCCATCTCAAAAGCGAAGGCTGGGTCGTAAGCCATGCACCCAGGGATCACCGAAGCAAGGACATGTGAGTGACCATCTTGATGCTGAAGGCCTTCCCCCGCAAGCGTTGTTCTCCCCGCAGTAGCCCCGAGAAGAAAGCCTCTCGCTCCCGCGTCAGATGCGCCCCAGAGCGCATCACCGACACGCTGAAACCCGAACATCGAGTAGAAGGCGTAGAAAGGGATCATCGGCACACCACGGGTTGCGTACGAGGTTGCAGCCGCAATCCAGCTCGCTGTTGCGCCTGCCTCGGTGATGCCCTGTTCAAGGATCTGGCCGTCGGTGGCTTCCTTGTACGACAGGATCATGTCGTGATCCACCGGCACATAGAGCTGCCCCTCTGGCGCGTAGATCTTGATCTCCTTAAAGAGAGCATCCATGCCGAACGTCCGGCCCTCATCCGGGATGATTGGAACGATCCTCTCCCCGATGTTCGGGTCACGCGTCAGCGAGCGGAGTAGACGTGTGAATGCCCCAGTAGTGGAGACCTCAACGGTTCCCGATCCTGCATCGAATTCAGAGAAAGGCTCGTGAGAGGGGAGAGCGAGGGGTGTTCGTATCGCAAGGGTGCGCATCGGGATCGGACCGTTGAGGCTTGCTCGACGCTCCTGCAAGTATGCGTACTCGGGCGAGTCTTTTGCGAACTTGAGATACGGAGGCCGGCCATTGTTGAGGTCAGCATCAGAGATCTCATCGTTGAGATCCAATCTGTCGCGCAAGTCTCGGAGCTGGTCTCCTGTCAGTTTCTTGATCGAGTGCGTCGCGTTCTTCCCTGCAACGTCCGGTCCGAGAGTCCACCCCTTGATCGTCTTGGCAAGGATCACGGTCGGGGCACCCTCAAGGCGGGTCGCAGAGAGGTACGCGGAGTAAATCTTCTTATGGTCGAGACCACCGCGCCGAAGATCCCAGATCTCGTCGTTGGTCATGTGCTCAACGAGTGACCGGAGCTCTGGTTCTGGACCAAAGAAATTCTCACGCACATACGCGCCGGATTCCGCCTTGATCCTCTGGTACTCACCGTCGACTGTCCTGTTCATCTTGGCGAGGAGCGCACCTGTTGTGTCGGCCGCAATGAGGTCATCCCAATCTGATCCCCATATCACTTTGATGACGTTCCATCCGGCACCTCGGAACATTGCTTCGAGTTCCTGGATGATCTTGCCGTTCCCCCGTACCGGGCCGTCGAGGCGTTGCAGATTGCAGTTGACGACCCAGGTGAGGTTGTCGAGCTTCTCTCGGCCTGCAAGCGAGATCGAACCGAGCGTCTCGGGCTCATCGGTCTCGCCGTCTCCAAGGAAGGACCAGATGCGAGTATCGCTCGTGTCGTCGATGCCGCGGTTGGAGAGATATCTGAGGAACTGGGCGTGGTAGATGGAGTTGATGGGTCCAAGGCCCATCGAGACCGTCGGATACTCCCAGAATTCGGGCATGAGCCTGGGATGTGGGTAGCTTGAGAGTCCAGGCTCTCCTATTTCGCGCCTGAACCTATCGAGGAGACCTTCATCGAGCCTCCCCTCAAGAAACGCACGGGCGTACACACCTGGTGTTGCGTGGCCTTGGAAGTAGATATGATCCCCCGGAGTGCCGTCAGCCTTTCCCCGGAAGAAGTGATTGAATCCAACTTCGTAGAGAGTTGCTGATGACGCAAACGTCGAGAGGTGCCCACCAATGCCGTCCGCTTCCTGATTTGCGCGGATCACCATTGCAGCAGCGTTCCAGCGGATGAAACGCCTGATACGCTTCTCAAGATATTCGTCGCCGGGGAAGTCGGCGTCGGCTTCAGGTGGGATCGTATTCACATACGGCGTCGAGATAGAACCGGGTACCGCAACGGATTTCTGGCGTGCACGCTCAAGGAGTCGCGACATCAGGTACGTTGCTCGATCAGTGCCATCTGAGGCAATGACTGAATCCAGTGAGTCAAGCCACTCCGTGGTCTCTTCAGGGTCAACGTCGCGGAGCTGGTGGGTGAATCCGTCGAGATAGATGGGGTTCTCCGCCATCGGTTGGCTCCGCTTGTGGCTGTCTCGTGAAGGGTAGCGGCCAACGCGCCCTCCCCGGACGACACGTGGCCGCGTACACTTGAGGTATGCAGGAGCCACAGACTATCGAGCTCAAGGGAGGGAGAGAGCTCGTCGTGACGTGGGAGGACGGACGTACGGACCGCATCTCCGCTGCAATGCTTCGCAAAGCCTGCCCGTGCGCAGCATGTCGCAA
>CAYYGI010000200.1:0-3013 GCA_964471085.1 uncultured Acidimicrobiaceae bacterium | reverse complement strand
GGTGCTTGGGCAAATATGTCCGTCTTCTCCTGTTTGGGTTTCAACTCGAAGGGAGGTTGAGCTTCGGTCCCCGGTGTGATTGAGCGGGCGTGTGTTGTCTCCGGAACCCCACGACCGGCTGAGTCAAGGGTGAACAAAGAGATGCCCTGGGACTCAGCGATCGAGAGTGCACCAGGAGAGAACCCCGAAGGGGAGAAGAGGAGAAGACGTTTCCCCGGGAGCGCTGCACGCAGCAACGCAAGGACGGAAGATTGCTCCACTGGTGAATCGGAGAACCTGACCCGCACGAATGAGATCTCAGTGTGGATCTCGACTGATCCGTGGGAGGGTTCCAAGATATCGACCGGTGGATCATTCGCATGGTCTAGCCACAGGAACGTTGCTTGATATGCCTGATCCAGCGTGAGAGAGTTGTCTTTTGATCTCATCATAGGTCTCTGTACTTTACCCGAGTTGTCACTCACGCTTGAAAGCGGATGAGTGTTGCCAATCTGCGAGCAGTGTACGCAACGCCGCGACAAAGGCGAGAGGTTGGTCAAGGGTGAGATGATGATGTGCTTCCGGTATCTCCACTACCGGTGACACACGACCCATGAGCTCATACATATACGCGGCCGTGTCGCGAGGAACAATGACGGATTTCTCGCCCGTAAAGAGGGCAACTCGGCAGCCAACAGTTGCGAGCTGATCTCTGAGAGCAACGAGTGTGCCTGAAAAAATATTTGGATCGAACTTCCATGTCCAGCCTGCCTCTGTCTCGCGAACAGACATTCGAGCAATGTAGTCAACGATGTAGTCATTCTCGATTGGCTGGGGCGGTACGAGCCTGAAGTGTGAGATAGCTTCCTGCGCGGTGGCGTACATCCCGGGTTGCTTGAATGCTCGCCCTGTGCTCCCAGCCTCCCACTCGGGTGATGGTCTCCGTACCGGTGCGTCGACGATCACCGCTCCTGCGAGCTTCTCGCCGTACGTGGCAGCCGTCTCGATGGCGACAATGCCACCGAGGCTGTGGCCGACAATGACGGGGGGGCCTGGGAAATCGGCGTCCTCCGCCACAGCCATTACTTCCGCTGCCCACATTCGGTGATCGTACTGCTCGCGCCTCTCCGAATCTCCCATGCCAGAGAGATGAATCGCAACGGTGTGCCATTCACTCATGAAGAGGGGGGCAATAAAGGACCACCAATGCGCGTGTGCTGCACCTCCGTGCACGAGAACGAGGCCGGGTTTCGACTTCTCCCCCCACGAGAGGTACCGAATTCTGGTACCCGCTACGATGACATCCCTCTCCTCAGGTTCCGCCGCGAGGGCGGCGACGAACCACGGTGGCGCTTCGTCACTCACCGGTGCGCACTTCTTCAGGGAGGAGGAACCACCGCAGTTCCTCGAAGGAAGCTGTTGCTTCGATCGGCGGTTGGGGGGGAGCGGTTGCCGGATCGATCGCAGTGAAGAGAGCACGAGCCTCGTTGAGGTACGCTGCAAGCTCCGTGTCCGGGGCGTGGGCCGGGTGGGCGTCATGGAGCATGCGTCCCCCTCCGTAATCGATATCGAAGAGCGAGAAGGGCGGTTCACCACGACCATCAACATGCACCCATTCGGCCGTATTCGGGTCGAACTTGTACCAGGGGAGGAGCTTCCACCCGTAAGTAGCGACGAGGTGAACTGCTTCGATGATGAACTCGAAGACGGTGTCCGCGATGAAATAGTTGAAGCTGACACGAACCCAGCCGGGCTTGATCCCCTCACAGCCGAGCTCAACTTCCTGGCTGATACCCACTGAGTGAGCATCATCGATGCCGAGCAGTGTGTGCCCATACGGCCCAGCGCACGAGCAACCACCTCTCGATTGGATGCCGAAGAGGTCGTTGAGAATCGCGACCAGGAAATTGTGGTGGAGGTACTCTCCGCGATACTTCACCACGAACGAGACAATGGAGAGCCTGTCCGCATCGGGGTTCCCGAGGATCTCGATCGCTGGATTTCCGGACCACGATGCAATCGCGCGGTGAATGAAGCTCTCTTCGAGGCGTCGAATCCTCTGTGTTCCAACTGCGTCCTTGAGCTGAAAGACGAGCCCTGCACGGATCGCTCCGATGATTGCAGGCGTACCGCCCTCCTCCCTGAGCTCGATGTCCGTGACATACTCGTGTGCCCCTGGGCGAACGAAAGAGACCGTTCCACCTCCTGGGACACCGGGGACAGCGTTCTTGAAGAGCTCTTTTCGAGCAATGAGGAGACCCGGGGTGCTTGGACCTCCGATCAGCTTGTGGATAGAGATGAAGATTGCGTCCTTATATGCCTCGGGTACGTCCTCTGGCTGCACATCGATAGCGACATAAGGTGCAGCCGCAGCGAAATCCCAGAAGGAGAGCGCCCCATACTGGTGCAGGAGGGCAGCAATCCCGCGGGTGTCTGAGATGATCCCCGTCACGTTTGATGCAGCCGAGAACGACCCAATGAGCAGTGGGCGATCCTGGTACCGCTCGAGCTCTTTCTCGAGGTGAACCAGATCGATGTGGCCATCAGCGTTCTCACCAATCCGGACGACGTCTGCTATCGATTCCCGCCACGGCAGCTCGTTGGAGTGATGCTCGAAAGGCCCGATGAAGATGGCGGGGCGCTCATCGGGAGGGATGGCGTTGGTGAGCTGATACTTCGTTTCGAGAAGGTCGGGGACGGTGAGACCGAGTACTCTGATCATTCGGTCGATTGCTCCCGTACATCCGCTCCCTACAAAAATGACGGCATAGTCATCGTCTGCGTTGACACAACTTCGGATGATTTCGCGTGCTTCCTCGCGGAACTTCGTCGTCTGGAGGCCTGTACCTGATGTCTCTGTGTGTGTGTTGGCGTACAGGGGGAGGACGACATCTCGGATGTAGTCCTCGATGAAGCTGAGTGATCTCCCAGAAGCCGTGTAGTCGGCGTACGTCATTCGGCGCGGTCCAAACGGCCCCGGCACCACATTGTCATCTCCAATCACAGATGCCCGGATTGTCTCGATGATGTCCAT
>CAYYGI010000199.1:0-3024 GCA_964471085.1 uncultured Acidimicrobiaceae bacterium | reverse complement strand
CTGAGGTCGATGGCGTAGCGCACGATCTCACTTGATGGGATGAGTGCCTCAACCACTTGATTCCCGCTCGCGGTTGTTGACGAGCCCTGAACAGCACCTCGCCGCGATGCAATATCCCCCATGACGTCACCCTGATACGCAGGTGGCACGGTGATCTCCACTTTCGATACGGGTTCGAGCACGATCGGGGCTGCGTCATCGAATGCTGTCCTGAAACCTGCGCGTGCTGCAAGCTTGAACGCGATCTCAGAGGAGTCGACAGCGTGGTACTTGCCGTCATCAACGGTCACTTCGATATCGACAACAGGGAAGCCGTGTACCCCGCCGAGAGCCATCGTCTCGATGACTCCCTTCTCGACAGCGGGAATGAACTGTCTGGGAATAGATCCACCCTTGACTTTATCAACGAAAGTGAACCCTGTCCCGCGTTCAGTTGGTCGCAGGGTCAGATGGCAGACACCGAACTGGCCGCTCCCCCCTGACTGCTTCTTGTGCTTACCGTCTGCGTCGGCAGACCGGCTGATTGTCTCACGGTAGGGGACCTTGACCTTTGCTTGATCAACTTGGACACCGAACTTCCGCTTCAGCTTGTCGATCACTGTCTGGAGATGGCTCTCGCCAAGGCCGTACAAGAGCGTCTGGTTCGTCTCACTGTTGCGCTCAAGTCGCAGAGATGCGTCCTCCGCGAGGATTCGCTGAAGCGCTGTCGACAACTTGTCATCGTCGGATTGAGTACAAGCCACGAGCGCAGTCGCGAGGACCGGTTCAGGCCAATGGATTGGGGCTGCAAGGACGGGGGTGGCTTTGGGGGCGAGGGTGTCGCCGGTCTTTGTGTCAATGAGCTTTGCAACAGCAACGATGTCTCCAGCGGGAGCAGCATCGATAAGAGTTGTCTCACTTCCGAACATGGTCGCGATCTTCGCGAGGCGCTCATTCTGGCCAGATCGACCGCTCGTAAGGTTTGTCTCAGGCCGGAGCGTGCCCGACATGACTTTCAGCAGCGAGATCTGTCCAACGTACGGGTCGGCTAGCGTCTTAAAAACAAACGCGAGGGGCTCCCCGTTGGGATCACTTTTGATCTCAACCTTCTGGTCGCCCGCGGTGACATGTGTTGGGGGGCGGTCTGTTGGTGCAGGTGCGAGAGCAACGATGAAATCTGCGAGCCGATCGATAGCGATCTGCTCGGTTGCTGAGCCACACACGACCGGGAAGACGGTCCCGGCTGCAACTCCGAGGGCCATAGCACGTTCAAGCTCCTCGATTGCAGGAACCTCCCCCTCGAGGTATCGCTCCAACATGTCGTCATCTCCGACGACGATCCCTTCAACGAGGCTGTCACGAACTTCGCTCTCGCGTTCGATCATCTCCTCGGGCATCTCGGTGACTTCAGCTCTGCCTGCCTTGTACACGTAAGCCTTGTTCCTGAACAGGTCAGCAACTCCTCGGAACTCTGTCTCTCTGCCAACCGGTAGCGCCACAGGTGCAATACCTGCGCCGAATCGCTCACTCAAGTGCGCCACGGTTCGTGTCAGGGAGGCCCGTTCTTTGTCGAGTTTGTTCACAAAGATCATGCGCGGCAAGCTGAGCTCCTCGGCAAGACGCCACGCATACTCTGTCTGCACTTCGACACCTTCAACTCCGTCAAGAACGAAAATTGCGAGGTCAGTGACGCGGAGTGCAGCGTGGAGCTCACCCGCATAGTCTGCGTACCCTGGCGTGTCGATGAGGTTGATCTTGTAGCCCTCCCACTCGAAGGGGGCGAGCGCCATCGTGATAGTTGTCCCGCGGGCATGCTCTTCGGGGTCGTAGTCCATGACGGTGGTCCCCGCCTCGACTGTGCCCATTCGAGAGATCGCTCCGGCACGAAACAAGAGCGATTCGGCGAGCGATGTTTTACCTGATCCGGAGTGTCCTACGAGTGCAACATTGCGGATCTTCTCAGGAGGGAAGACTTTCACCGGTTAGCTCCTTTGGTCTAATTCTACAAGCCTAGGAACAAGGGAGCGGCTGCGTGAAGTCTGTACGGGTCCTACGCTGTATCTTGAGCGCCCGGGTGGCGAAATCGGCAGACGCAGCGGACTTAAAATCCGCTATCCGAAAGGGTGTGCGGGTTCAAATCCCGCCCCGGGCACCGGGAGTCGCCGTCGATCACGAAGTGAGCATCCTGGCTTTCGCAGAAGCGAACTCTTCATCGGATAAGATGTTCGAGCTATGAAGTTCGGCGAGTTGCTCGAGACGCGCAACCATTGCGTCAAAGTCCTTGTCATCTTCGATCGGTTCCACTCCCAACTCTGTGGGGCGGAGACCAACAAAGCCGTCGGTTCTCGTGATGAAGTAGATCAGCATGCCAATGATCGGGAGGAGTACGACTGCTATGGCCCACAACCCTTTCGCTGGCCCTGACAGATCTGTCCGTCTCGACAGATCTGTGAGAGTGAAGAGCCACAGCATCATCATGGGGATGAATATCAGTAGTAAGAAGAAGAATTCCCAGAACGACACTCAGTCCTCCTCGTCGACAATGTTGACTTCAATAGTATAGGTTGTGGGGCCAAGAAGCAAAGAACGTCTTCACCTTTCGGCGGCGCTTGCCGAAAGAGGGGTGATGCCTTCTGAAGTCTTCGCGCTGTGAACTCTCCCCTGACCATTGCGATAGCAGGGGTGCTCCTCCTCGTTCTCCTCCTTGTTCTCCTCCTCACCGTTCTGTTCATAAAGAAGCGCCCCGACAAGCGACTCGGATACTACGCCCACTATGACTCGCTGACGGGTCTCATCAACCGGCCATTCTTTCAGGACAGGCTGACCAACGCACTCGCTCGTGCCCGGCGCGACGGCGGGCTTGTCACTGTGATGTTCATTGACATCGACGGATTCAAGGACGTTAACGATCGGTTCGGACACGCTATAGGAGACGAAGTGCTGCGCCAGGTGGCATCGCGCCTCGTCGCGTCTCTGCGAGAATCAGACACCGTTGCTCGCCTGGGTGGGGATGAATTCACGGTGATCCTCGAGGGGGGGAAACGT
>CAYYGI010000198.1:0-3064 GCA_964471085.1 uncultured Acidimicrobiaceae bacterium | reverse complement strand
CCAACTTGAGGCCTGAGACCTTGTCGCTGGATATGAGAAGCTCAAACCACTGCCCTCATGGTGGAAGCACGCACCGGGAGTCCATAGGCCGAATGATCCTCAGGTGTTCTTTGAATTCAGGGAAGTACTTACAAACTGCAGATTCAGATTGAGGGATCGGCCGACGCGCGAGAGTGTCGCCACGGTCGGATTCCCCTCGCCTCGTTCTATTCGGCTGATTTCGCTCTGGCCGATCCCGCTCAACGACGCTAGCTGAACTTGTGTCAGGCCGATGAATCTGCGCGCCATCAGAACCTGATTCGCCAGGCGGAACGCGTCCGCGTGCTCATCGAACTGCGCGACCTCCGCTTCATCGGCCGATGCCCTGTATTCATCGATGTATTCGTCGAGTGTTCGCCCCTCGGCCATGTCACATGCCTCCATCGTCATTATGCAATATACCACATATGCTGTCCAGCGTACCGAAACACGAGAGGAACAGCCCAACGAACGTCCGTACTCCACGAGTCATCATCCCGAACGCTTCCGGTGGTTGATCCCTCCTCGTGGTCCTTGGCTCCTAAAATCTTGCAAGCGCTTCCTGGCTCGAGCAATCTCGGCTTCCTGCTTCTTTCTTGAAGGCCGTCTCCCTTTGTCGTATCCACCCAGCAACAGGACACGTTTTTCACCATAGGCATGGAAGAAGACACGAAGTAGAAGACGTCCCTCACGTTCACGCGTCGGTGGTGCGGCCACCTGTGTCAACCGCACCAGCATGGCGGACGGCATATCCGGTTGTTCCCGGAAACGGACGAATACGAATCTCCATGCAAGCGGATCCTTGATCGCGGTCTGATGGTCAGGATGACTGCGACCTCTGACAGATTTCAGCTTGGATCGACTCCCCTGTCTGGGCCCGCGTCGGAGACGCGGCGGGACCATCCTGCGGAATGGGTCTGCCGAACCGATGATGTCGCGGTCATCGGCGGCCTGCTAAATCCAGTTGTACCAACTCCGCGCTGCCTCGACGTCGAGAGTGAGATCGATAAGCTCATCCTCATCGGGATCGTGGGCAACACAGCCCGTCTCGCCGAGTGCAACGCAGTACGACCACATGATCGCGAAACCGTCGAGATCGTTCGGATTCTCCCAGAACTTTTTGGGCCTGAGCTGTGCCTCGGTGCCATACACGTAGACATAGACCGGACCAACTCCATCGTCGAGATAGCCACCATCCTCTACGGGCTGCAGATCAGGGTTCACGCCCATCACCGCCTCCAACGCCCTTGCGGGCCACTCCGGATCATGCTCGATCTCGACAAGGTCGGGCACCGCCATCAGGTGCGAACCCGGTACACCCGGGTTCGCGAACCAGCCAACGATCGTCTCATCCACCGCTGCCTGAGGAGACACGCCCTCTGGCACATGCACCAGAAAGATTCCCGGCCAACTCACCGCCTACCACCGCTCCTTCGAGTCAGGATCCTTCCACTCTCCGCGCGGACCCGATAGCGTGTTGCGACGAGATTCGTACATCATCCGCTTCTTGTCGTACAGGTCGTACTCGCGCCGGCGCATCCTTCCTGACACGTAGCCCAGCTCCTGGAGCTCGCTCTCCATCTCGTGCGAACGGCTCGAGCCCACCATTGCAGCTCGCAAGGTCTGAGATGTTGATTCCAGGATCTCAGCGGCATCGTCATGACGACCATCGTCAGCGAGGCCACTTGCACGCTTGCGATCCTCTGCTGCCTTGAGGATGAGTACCTCGTCTATGACGTCGCGATCATCATCTGCCACATCGGCTTCATCCGCAGTCACCACGTTGACATGTATCGGGATCGTCACCTGATGCATCTTGATCGGGTCGCCAACCGACGTGTACCGGAGCACCACATCGGCAATGTGCTTCTCGCCCAGCTCCGCAACATCGGGCACAGCAAACTCGAAGATCACACGCCGCATTTCACCACCGTAGAAGTCGCCGAGCTGAACCTGGATTCCCCCAGGTACCGAGACTGTCGGGTACTCGTGAAGCACACCAACGAACTTCACATCCGATATAGGAGTGATCTCAACTGAGACATTCTGCGACGCAACCGTGGCCAACCCTTCGAACTCCCCGGCAAAGATTCCTGGTGCGTCATCTGGTCCCTCTGCAAAGTACGCGTTACCTCCACCTGCATCTGCCATTGCTGTGAGCAGGTTCTCATCGAAACCCTGCCCAAAACCAATGGTTGTGGTGCTGATCTGTTTCTCTTTGAGGCCACTGGCCATTCCCGTGAGGCTGTCAGTATCGGTGATACCCGCATTCGCGTGACCGTCGCTCAGCAGCAGAACGCGCTTCTGCCCGCCTTCGGGTGCCCTTCGAAGCTCCTCCGCTCCCTTGAGCCACCCCCCTGACAGGTTTGTCATTCCACCGGGAGCTATCTGCTTGATCACCTCCCTGAGCTGCTCCTTGTCTGGCACCTCTGAAGGCCCCAGAAGGGACACCTCGCCATCGAAGGTGACAAGTGCCAGCGAGTCCTTGGTTCCTAATCGTTCAATGAGGAAGCGTGCAGCCTGCTTTGCCCCCTCAAGCTTGGCCCCGGACATGGACCCGGAACGATCAATAGCGAGCGCCAGATGCAGAGCCGTCCGCTCCTCACCCTCAGCCTCGGGTGCGGTCACCTCCAACATGGCATGGACACGGTGCTCGGCCTCAATAGCGAGCAACGAATGGTCAATACGAATTGATGAGTACATCAAACCTCCAATACGGGGATCCCACACAGATCCCTCCCATGACTACAACGTACCTGGTGGGTGTGACAGATTCGGATCCTTCACACCCACATTGCACCGGAACGACAGGCTTCACGGCATCATCGCGAATCGGCAAGCCTCGGTGAGGAATAGTTCCAGTCGCTCAACACACTGGTAGCCGAGCTGCTCCATTGCTTCGATGATTAGCGGACCGCTCTCGGGTGGCAGCTCGAGGAACGTGCCGTTGAAGACCGTCTCGAAAGACAACGGTCGCTGTCTCACCGTCATATTCCCACCCAATCGAACTACCTCTCAACGAGCTGGGAAGCTACTTCCAGAGCCG
>CAYYGI010000197.1:0-3098 GCA_964471085.1 uncultured Acidimicrobiaceae bacterium | reverse complement strand
CGCCCGAGCGCAACCTTCTCCTTGACCCTCTCTACCGGATTCTCGCTCTCGGCAGAACCCTCACTCATCGGAGTCCTCCGCCTCGCCCTCCCTCGAAGAAACATCATCGTCGTCATCATCATCATCATCCACGTCGGTGTCGCGAGACGCAAACGTCCACCACGCGAGCACACCGATAGCAGCGACAGCAAAGCCCATTGCGCCAATCAGCCACCAAGTCGAGCTCTCTATCTCCCTCTGCACCGGCGGGGTCGGGTCACCTGCGACGACGACAGGGTCTACGCCAATCTCCGTCAACGTCACGACGTTGGACCTAGACGTCTCCCCCCCGGCTTCGAATCCCTCAAAGACGAGGAGCCAGTCCTCAGCGGTCGGGAACTCCACAAACCCGGCCCACGTCTCCGGGTCAACCGGGTTGAGCGCTGTTGGTGGCAGCTCCTCGAAAGAGGAGAAGGGCCGCACGAGCACAGCCTCGAAGGTGCGATCAACGGTGACAGACATCTCGACGACGAGACCCTCCGAGTCATCGACCGCCCTGCCGTCAGCAACACCGAAAGGCGGTACCAGTATCACAGTTGCGATCACGGCCAGGAGATACTTCATTTCCCCAGAATAGGTGTGCCCTGCTACCAGGCACGTTTCTTTCAAGCGCTCAGCATGGCTACGCTCCCAGGTTCACAGCAAGGAGAACGATGACTCCCAGGCGCACGCTCCTCGACAAGGTGTGGGACGAGCACGTCGTTCACGCCGGAGTTGACGAGCCGGATCTCCTCTACATCGACCTGCATCTTGTGCACGAGGTCACTTCTCCCCAAGCCTTCGAGTCTCTCGATATCTCCTCACGGCCGGTTCGGTGCCCCGAGTTGACGCTCGCAACGATCGACCACGCCGTCCCTACCACGCCTCGGGAACAGGGAATTGATGATCCGATGTCGGCAAGACAGATCGAGACGCTCGAACAGAACGCCGCGAAACACGGCATCACTCTCTTCGGCCTCGACGATGTCCGCCAGGGCATCGTGCACGTCATCGGACCGGAACAGGGTGTCACCCAGCCGGGGATGACGATCGTCTGTGGCGATTCCCACACAGCAACCCACGGTGCCTTCGGTGCCCTCGCGTTCGGGATCGGCACCTCCGAGGTAGAGCACGTCCTTGCAACCCAGACGTTGTCACAGCACAAGCCCCAGTCGATGGCGGTGACCGTGGACGGCGACCTGGCGTTCGGTGTGACCGCAAAGGACATCATCCTTGCGATCATCGCGACGCTCGGTACAGCAGGCGCCACCGGCCATGTGATCGAGTATCGCGGATCAGCAATCACGCAGCTCTCGATGGAGGGGCGCATGACAGTGTGCAACATGTCTATCGAAGCTGGTGCACGTGCAGGGATGATTGCACCCGATGACACAACGTTCGAGTACTTGCGCGGCCGCCCAATGGCACCAACAGGAGACGAGTGGGACGATGCGGTGCTGGCGTGGCGGGAGTTGTACACCGATAAAGGAGCTGAATTCGACACCGAGATCGTGCTCGACGCGGCTGGCCTAGAACCGTACGTGTCATGGGGCACGAATCCCGGCCAGACACTCCCGATATCGGGGAGGGTTCCCCATCCCGAGGACTTCGAGGACCCGATCGAGAGGGACAGTACTGATCGAGCCCTGGCCTACATGCAACTCGAAGCAGGCACAAAGATCACAGACATCGAGATAGACACGGTATTCATCGGGTCGTGCACGAACGGCCGAATCGAGGACCTCAGGGCTGCTGCTTCAGTGCTCGAAGGGCGAATGATCGCCGACACCGTGACGGGGATCGTTGTGCCGGGATCGGGCCTGGTGAAGCGCGAGGCTGAGTCCGAAGGCCTCCATAAGATCTTTCTCGCTGCAGGCCTCGAGTGGCGCGAGCCGGGATGTTCAATGTGTCTTGCAATGAACCCTGACATGCTTGCACCGGGTGAGCGGTGTGCATCCACGTCGAACCGGAACTTCGAGGGGCGCCAGGGACGGGGCGGCCTCACTCACCTCGTCTCTCCCGAGATGGCAGCTGCAGCAGCCCTTCACGGGCGTTTCGTCGATGTGCGCGAGATGACGTGATGAAACCCGTGGGAACCATCGTAGGACGGGCAGCTCCCCTCCCCCTCGCGAACGTCGATACGGACCAGATCATCCCGAAACAGTTCCTCAAGCGAGTGGAGCGCACAGGCTTCGGGGAGTTCCTCTTCTATGACTGGGCCTCAGATGCAGAGGGAGAGCTGGATCCCGAATTTGTCCTGAACAAGCCTGCGTACCGGAATGCCGCTCTCCTCGTTGCGGGCCCGAATTTCGGGTCTGGTTCATCACGAGAGCACGCACCCTGGTCCCTCCAGGACTGGGGGTTCGAAGCAATCATCGCACCGTCCTTCGCGGATATTTTCTTCACCAACTGCACGAAAATCGGGCTTCTGCCGGTTCTTCTCTCCTCCAATGAGGTAGCGGCTCTGACCGAGATCGCTGAGAACCCGGTCAACGAGGTCACGGTCGATCTAGCAAGCCAGACCGTCACCTCCGGGGAGTTCTCTGCTTCCTTCAAGATTGACCCGTTCACGAAGCACTGCCTGTTAAACGGTCTTGACGCGATCGCCCTCACCCTCACCCACAACGACGACATCGATGAGTACGAAGATCAGCGCCCGACGTACCAACCAACAATTCGGTTGATGCCAGACGCGTAACGGCTACGATTTCGGCCATGTACACAAGACAAGAACAGGCCCGAGCGATCATCGAGAGCCGGATTCGCGTTGTTGCCTCCGAAATGTTGGGGCGGCGCGCAACGACAGGAGCGGACTTTACCGAAGCCCTCACCGTCGAGCGTATCGACCTCCTCGCTGAGATCCCCGACTCCGAGACGCTGCTCGCTCTTGGGCGCAACGTCGCGGGGCCCCACAACGGCCTGTATGTGCTGGATCGCCCCAAGTTGAATCACCAAGAGGGTTTCACCGTGTACCAGCAGCACGACGGGATTCCCCATGAGATGTTCGAGGATCTCGATTTCGAAGCCGCACGCGACGCAGCCATCGACTGTCTCGTCATGCTCAACGGAATCCCGTTCCG
>CAYYGI010000196.1:0-3138 GCA_964471085.1 uncultured Acidimicrobiaceae bacterium | reverse complement strand
ATGATGTAGGTGGCGCCGATCTCGTCGAGGAACGCTTCTGCATCAGATCGATCGTCCTGGATAGAGACTCCAATGAAAGCAATCTCTGGGAACTCGTGGGAGGATCGTTCGATGTCCGGCTTCCCCTTCCGACACGAGAAACACCAGGAGGCCCAGAAGTTGAGGAAGATCGGGCGGCCATCGTCCGCGATGTGCTCAGCGAGTGAGAACTCTCCTCCATCGGCGGTGGGGATGGTGAAGAGAGGGGCGATCTCGACGTCCTGTGACCCGGGTGGCACTACCGACTGGATTGTGTCGGGCGTCGAGCACGCTGTCACAGAGAGGGTGATGACTGAAACGAGGAGGAGGAGCGTGCGGCGAGCGGTTCTGTGTTGCATCGCTATGACGGTACCGAGCCGTTCGGTATACCTCACCGGACACACCCCTCTGTTTCGCGTCTGCCTCTCTCCCCGCTCCCTTCCTAACCTTGGACATACCCAATACTTGCACTGCCCCACCCTGAGAGGTATCTATGAGCCACAATCCCTTCTCTGCCCGCCACGTTATAGAGACACCGCTCGGTGAGCGCGTCATATATCGTCTTGACGCACTCGGGGACCTTGCCGACATCGAGTCGCTGCCATACTCCATCAAGGTGCTTCTCGAGTCGGTCTTAAGGAACCACGATGGTGTGGTTGTGCGCGACCAAGACGTCAGAGCTGTCGCAGAATACGATGCCTCACAGGTCTCCAACGCCGAGATCGCGTTCAAGCCGGGTCGAGTCGTCCTCCAGGACTTCACAGGAGTCCCCGCAGTCGTAGACCTCGCCGCGATGCGATCCGCGATCGTGCGCATGACGGGTGACGAGTCCGCCGCGACCAGAGTGAATCCACAAGTCCAGGCGGATCTTGTGATTGACCACTCTGTACAGGTTGATGCGTACAACACGCCAGACGCGCTCGGCATCAACGCTGACTTCGAGTTCGAGAGGAATAGGGAGCGCTACGAGTTCCTGAAGTGGGGTCAGTCAGCCTTCAGCAAGTTCTCCGTAGTTCCTCCCGCAACCGGCATTGTGCACCAAGTCAACTTGGAGTATCTCGCCAAGGTCGTGTGGGATGAAGACGGGGTGTTGTATCCGGATTCGCTTGTAGGCACAGATAGCCACACGACGATGATCAATGGCCTCGGCATCATCGGGTGGGGGGTTGGTGGCATTGAGGCTGAGGCTGTGATGGTCGGGCAGCCGATTTACATGCTCCTCCCGGAAGTTGTTGGGTTCAAGCTCACTGGTGCGCTCCCGAATGGCGCCACTGCAACAGATCTTGTACTCAGAGTCACCGAGATGCTTCGTGGGCACGGAGTCGTTGGGAGTTTTGTCGAGTTCTTTGGGCCAGGCCTCTCCGAGATGCCGGTTGCTAATCGCGCAACTCTTGCGAACATGGCGCCGGAGTACGGTGCCACGGTCGGGTTCTTCCCTGTTGACGACCTCACCCTCGAATACTTGAGGCTCTCTGGTCGCTCGGAGGAACTCATCGCCACGGTTGAGCAGTACTACAAGTTGCAGGGCATGTGGCGCGATGACGACCGCGACATCGTCTACAGCTCGACGCTCGAGCTCGACATGTCGACGGTGGTGCCCTCCCTCGCAGGCCCAAAGAGGCCCCAAGATCGCATTGATCTCACGGAGATGAAACAGCAGTGGCGTGTCGATGTCGAGGGTCAACTCCGCCCCGATGGAGGGGGGCCCGGAGAAGCGGTTGGTGTCGAGTACGACGGAGAGTCCTTCGACCTCGCCGACGGTGATATTGTGATCGCGGCTATCACGAGCTGCACGAATACCTCAAACCCGGAGGTGATGGTTGCTGCAGGGCTCTTGGCGAAGAATGCACGCGAGCGAGGCCTCACTCGGAGACCCTGGGTCAAGACTTCGCTCGCTCCAGGATCGAAGGTTGTCACGGAGTACCTTGAGAGTGCTGGGCTCCTCGACGACCTGGAGTCTCTCGGATTCTTCACTGTCGGCTACGGGTGTACAACGTGTATCGGGAATTCCGGCCCACTCCCTGATCCGATCAGCGCCGCGATCCGAGAGAACGACCTGATCGCGACTTCTGTACTCTCAGGGAACAGGAATTTTGAGGGTCGTATCAGCCCCGACGTTCGCGCGAACTATCTTGCAAGCCCCCCCCTTGTTGTAGCGTACGCGATTGCTGGGACGGTGGATATCAACCTCGACACCGAGCCGCTCGGCCAAGATAGAGAGGGTGCTGATGTCTTCCTCGCAGACATCTGGCCGACGCAGACCGAGATCCTTGAGACGGTGTCAACGTCGCTCACAACCGAGCAGTTCACGAAAGGGTATAGCGCGGTGTACGACGGCCCGGAGATGTGGCAGGCGATCGAGACTTCTGGCGGTGTTTTGTACGGCTGGGACGAAGCCTCGACGTACGTCCAGGAGCCACCATTCTTCGTGGATCTTGATGAGGACCCGAAGCCGATTGTCCCGGTCAGTGGAGCTCGCGTGTTGCTCTGGTTAGGCGACTCTGTCACGACTGACCACATCAGTCCTGCCGGGGCCATTGGGAGTGATACGCCTGCGGGCCTCTTCCTTACCGAGAGCGGTGTACCGATTAGGATGTTCAATTCTTACGGTTCGCGGCGCGGCAACGACCGGGTCATGACTCGTGGCACGTTCGCCAACATCCGGGTGCGCAACCGGCTGGCACCGGGGAGAGAGGGTGGCTGGACGACGGATTTCACAGATGGTGAGGTGCGTAGCGTGTACGAGGCAAGCCTCAATTACAAGGCCGCGGGGACACCTCTTGTTGTCCTTGGCGGTGTCGACTACGGGATGGGTTCGTCTCGAGATTGGGCTGCGAAAGGCACATTCTTGCTTGGGGTCAAGGTCGTGATTGCTGAGAGCTACGAGCGGATCCACCGTTCGAACTTGGTGATGATGGGTGTTGTGCCGCTTCAGTTTCCGAAGGGCCAGAGCGCTGAGAGCCTCGGGCTCGACGGGACCGAGACGTTCGATGTAGCGCTCGATGACTCGCTAGCACCTCGCCAGGAGATAGAGGTCACGGCCACGAAGACCGATGGGAGAGTGACTACGTTCATGGCTCTTGCGCGCGTCGACACCCCTATCGAGGTTGATTACCTGCG
>CAYYGI010000195.1:0-3165 GCA_964471085.1 uncultured Acidimicrobiaceae bacterium | reverse complement strand
TACTTCGAAGGGGATGGGTCGCGCTGCTGCGCTTTGGAGGAGCCCCTGCACGATGCCGTGGTCGATTCGGCTCACGATCTTCGGTTCCGTCTCCCCCACCGAGCACAACGGGCAGAACTGCGCAACGATCCGATTCTCTGCCGGGTCAGAGGATGCTGCCAAGCCTCTCCCCATCATTGCTTGCGCGACCGCCATCGCTGCCACCTCGAACCCTTCCTCGTCAGCGATCCCGATCTCAGCCGCCAACTCGAGGCCATACTCGTGTCCAACCGCCTCCGCGAGTTCCAGGGCCCTCCCGTCGTCAAGTTGTGTGATCACCTTCGTAAGAAGCTCAGCGAGCCGGTCATACTTCGTCGACGAATACTGAACGCTCACCGACTTCGCTGTCACCTCATACCGCTTGGCCGGTCGTCCGGCCTTCTTGGCCACAACCGGGAGGAGGGAGACTCGGATGAATTCGTCGGTAACCAACTTCTCGAGGTGGTGGCGCGCAACATTGGGGTGGATGTCGAAGGAGGAGGCGATCTGGCTCGCTGTTACTGGCTCGTGAGCTTCACGAATCATGACATAGATTCCGCGGCGCGTCGTATCTCCGAGCGCTCCAGTCAGCAACTTAATCTGCTCGTCGAATGTCGAGGAAGGCACAATCACTCCTGGCAACTATTCTGCTCGTCTCATCATACGCCTTTGTGCAACCGCTATTGTGCGCTCTCCCGCACCATTCCGGGGAGGCGAGTTGATCCGAGAGCCTCGTTAGCCTCATTTCTTGTTATGCCGATAGGAGTTTCAAGTGGTTGACATCGCAGTAGTGCGGAGTGTGATTGAGCAGGTGCAGGATCCGTTGCTTGACGAGAGCCTCAGTGACATTGGCATGATCAACGATCTCAAGGTCACCGATGGCAGGGTTGAGGTCAAGATCTCGTTGGTACTCGCGGAGTATCCGTTCACAGCGGACTTGTCACGCGCCATCACTTCTGTGGCACAGGGCATTGCGGGGGTCACCTCGGTGGATGTGAGCTTCACGGTGATGAACGAGGATGAACGCTCCTCAGTCGCCAAGATGCTCCGCGGCGGAGTTACCGGGCAACGAGATATCACTGTTGCAAAGCCCGGTTCCAAGACACGAATCATTGGTATCTCATCCGGCAAAGGGGGTGTCGGGAAGTCCTCCGTCACAACAAACCTTGCTGTTGCTCTCTCAGGTATGGAGAAGCGTGTTGGCATTATCGATGCTGATGTTTGGGGTTTCTCAATCCCCAAAATGCTTGGAATTAGCCGACTCCCTACTGTGGTTGAGGACATTCTTGTGCCACCGATCTCGCACGGGGTCGCCGCAATCTCGATGGATTTCTTTGTACAGCCAGACCAGGCGGTTGTCTGGCGTGGCCCAATGCTTCACAAGGCACTTGAGCAATTCCTTGTCGACGTGTACTGGGGTGACCTTGATTACCTGCTCATCGACATGCCCCCGGGTACGGGTGATGTCGCGATTTCGATCAGCCAGTACCTCCCCAATTCAGAGATTCTCATCGTCACGACGCCACAAGTGACTGCACAGCGTGTCGCTGTGCGCGCTGGCCTCATGGCTCGCAAAGTCAACCAGGATATCATTGGTGTCATTGAGAATATGTCATGGTTCACTGGCGATGACGGCAAACGGTACGAGATATTCGGAGCTGGGGGTGGCCAGGCGCTCGCCGATGAGCTTGAAGTCCCGTTCCTTGGCCAGATCCCTCTCGTGACAGCGATGCGGGCAGGAGCGGACGCTGGTGAGCCGATCATGATCTCAGAACCGGAGGGGGAAGTAGCTCAAGCGTTCACTGACTTGGCATTCAAGATTGTAGAGACCGGACCTCGCTTGCGGAAGCATCCTGAACTGGTGATTTCCTAGGAGCGGTGCCACGCAACACAAAGGGAGCAACATGGGAAAGAGACATATCGTCAGGGTCGGAATCATCTCTGCTCGGGAACTGGAACTTGAAGTCGATGATCCGGTTGCAGTGAGCAAGTCGTTCGAGAAGACGCTTGCGGAGAAGGACTCTGTGCTGTGGATCACCGACGTTGATGGCCACAAGTTCGGTATAGCGGTCGAATCGATCGCATTCGTCGAAATCCAGCAGCCTCTTGAGCGAGGTGTTGGTTTCGGAACTCCATGAACTGAGCACACAGACGTATCGGTGGAGAGCTCATATGTGACTGCAAGAATCGGAGAATCAGAAACTACTTGCAGCAACTTCCAGTACTCCGTAAACTTCCCGTTAGTGCAGAACGGAAGAACCGTTTGACACGGGGGGGGTGAATGTGAAAACATTCACCCCTACAAGTTCGATATGACCTGATGTTCTAGGAGACAGAGACGTGTTGACCGTCACCGATTGGAGAGAGCTCGCTGCCTGCCGCAATACCGACCCGGAAACCTTCTTCCCTGTCGGAACGACCGGACCAGCAATTGACATGATTGAGAAGGCGACTGCTATCTGTGGTGCCTGTAGCGTGCAGGAGGAGTGCCTGTTGTACGCTCTGGAGACCAACCAGGAAGCTGGCGTCTGGGGAGGCCTCCCCGAGGATGACCGACGCCGCTACCGCAAGCGCTGGCTGGCTGAGCGCCGCCGCCAACGCCAAGCGAGCTAACTTCGCCAGAACTCGGTTCTCAGCTCTCAGCTCTATTCTTCACCGTACACTCCGGTTACCGAACTGGGGAGTATAAACGTGACTATTGAAGCAGAACTGAGACAGGACCAGCACGCCGCTATGAGAGCCAGGGATTCCCAGAAGCTCAACGCGATCAGATCAGTCCAGGCAGAGGTAGCCACCGCGAAGAGTGCTCCTGGATTCTCTGGAGATGTCGACGATGAACTGTACATCCAGACGATCGCGACGTACGTGAAACGAGCTACAAAGTCAAAGGCCGAGTATGACGCCCTTGGCGAGAAGGGTGTTGGCCACTCAAGTCAACTGGCCTACGAGATTGACTACTTCAGCCGTTTCCTCCCGAAGGTGCTTGATCAGGCCGCTACGAAGGCTCTGATTGACAAGACAATTGCAGACATGGGCGCTGACTCCAACTCTCCGGTAGGCCAGGTCATTGGTGCTGTGATGCGAAGCGGCGAAGACCTCGATGGCGTCCTCGTCGCGAGGCTCGTACAGGAAACGCTCGCCGGTTAA
>CAYYGI010000194.1:0-3186 GCA_964471085.1 uncultured Acidimicrobiaceae bacterium | reverse complement strand
GGGGGTTCGCCGGTTAGGTGACTTTTTGGTGTATAAGTAGCCTGGCGTTGGTCTATCCTGTGGTGTGTCTGGTGAAGGGATCATGTGGGCACGAGGGGTCGTCCGCCGTCAACGCCGAAAGTGAAATGTGGAGATCACGTGGACGCTTCAGTGGTGTCGATTGGAACTCGCACGACCGTGGACGGTTCTGTGCGTCGCCGCTACCGGTGCGTATCGCCAGACGGGGCACGCCACACGTTCACAGTTGTTGAAATCGGAGGTCGTGCAGTCCCTGTTGTGAGCTTGTCGCCAGCGTGTCTGGATCATCCGGATGCGAGGGTGTGGAAGGCAGGGACGTATGGCGACCATCCTGGAGTGAGGCGTCAGCGGTACCGTTGCTTTCCCCAGGACGGTAACCCGCATGTGTTCACCCCGCCTTTGCCTCGGGACCATGTTCATGTTGGCGAAGATCGATGTGACGTGTGTGGCGAAACACGGGATGCCCATCATGGCGACGAGGCGTTTGCGCGCTATCAACGGTGGCCGTTGAAACTGGTCGCTGAAGGGTTGCGTCGGATCGCTCAAGGCGAAACGTATGCCGATGTTGGCCGGTGGGCGTACAGGCGAACTGACACCCCAATGCCCAAGTCCGGCGTGAGATCCGGGGCAAGTTCGTGGCATGTCGGTGCCGACTGGGTGGAGGCTGCAAGTCCTCCACTGTTCACGCTGTTGGACAGTCGCCTACGCCACGAAGCAGCTGCTGAGCGGGAACGTCTCGATGAACTTGCCGCGTCCGGATCCAAGGCCGACACGCTCCAGGTCGTGTTGGTGGACGATCAGCCGATCAAGGGCATCCGCACCGATCCTGGCAAAGCCCGAAGACAGGCTGACGGGTTTGTCGTCCTTGTTGTCGCCGAACAGCGACCCGAAGGTGCGAAACTGCGTCTCGCCCGGGCCCTTCCCACCGGATCCACGTCAGCTTGGGCACTTGTGCTGGCCGAACTCGGCTACCAGCCTGACGTGTTGGTGGCCGACGGCGCTTCAGCTATTGGCGCTGCGGCGAATCTGGTGATGCCGAGCACTGTTCTCGTTCCTTCCATGTATCACATGTCTGCCGCGATCGAAGACGCATACCTGCGAAAACAGAAGGAAGCGGCCCAAGATCCGGCTTCTTCGAGGCAGCGGCTTCACCGCGACCTGCGCGACCACCTTGGAGAGCTCGGCCGAAAAGGCACGATCACCACGATGGATGCGTGGGCAGACTGGTGGGACCGACTTGAACATGTCGCTGCGCACCTCACCTTGGAACCGTCAATCGCCAAGAACCTCCGCCGACACAACGAACCACGCATCACCAAAGACACGCTCGCGATGCTCACCACAGGTCCGAATGTGCCGTGGTCAACGGGCGGTCTCGAGGCCATCATCCGCACCATCATCAAGCCACTGTTCGGACCCAATCGGCGCAACTTTACGAACTTGGAGAGAACCAACCGGCTCCTGGACCTTGTGGTATGCCGGGCGCATCACATGTTTGACGACATCGCCGACGTCGTAACGCTTTTGCGAGACGACGTTGAACCGCATCACGGGTGGTCAACCGTCACGCGGGATCTTGACGATCCGCAGCCTGACGTTGGCCGATACAAGTCGTTGACCGACACGTTTCTTATCGAGCGCCTCGCCATCGACCGCGGGCTCATGAAATGAACCGGCCACACATTTGGGACGGCACCACCCTTGCGGTGCTCGACACCGAAACAACCCAGGACCCGGCTGGCGGGTATCGCATTGTTGACATCTCGATCGTCACTGTGAGCGAAGGTCACGCTTCAGGCCGATGGACAACACTCGTCAACCCCACAATCCCAATCGACCCTGCATCGACTGACATCCACAACATCACCAACAGCGCCGTAGTTGACGCACCAACATTTGCAGAGATAGCCGACACCGTTGTCGAAAGACTGACACCCGCAACATCTGCGGACACCCTGATCGTTGTGGCCCACAACGCCAGATTTGACATCCCCATCATTCGCCACGAACTTGAAAACGCCGGGCACACCATCCCGTACATTCCGGTCCTCGACACCACAGGCAGCATCGTCACCCTCGCAGGGCTCACACCGACCTCACGCAACCTTCGACACCTTTGCGAGCTGCTCGACATCCCCTACCTGCCGCACCACACAGCCCAAGCCGACGCCCTTGCCCTCACCGAAGCCAGCATCGAGCTCCTCGACCGTGCCGGCGACAACGGACACACCATCAGCGACATCATCGATCAATGCACCGACGCTGCACTCTCAAACCGGTACGAAACCCAGATCCGGCACATCGCCCCGATGCGGCACATCACCAAGCAGCACCAAACCGATCACAACAACTTCGATGCGACCAACACGAAGGCTGCGAACAAGCTGCTGATCGACTGCGGAAAAGCTCGCTGTCACCTCACCAGCGACACCACTAACACCATTGCAACAAGCAACCTCAAACAGCTCGTGCCAACAGCCGCCGCGGCCATCGAACACCACGTAACGCGCAACGACACCGCCGCAGTGGCAACCATCATCGATGCCGCAGCCAACACGCTCATCAGGCACATCGTGGACACCACAACTGTCACCCGGCGGGCAGCCATCAAGAACTCGTACCGGCTGTGGGCCGAAGCACTCACTGACCTCACATCACCAAGATGCCCGCCCAAGACACCCAACAAGAAGACCCGGCGTTGCACCGAATGTGCAGCCGATGACCCCTGCCCGCTCGACACGTGGATCGACCAACTCGCTGCAACAGCTGTAGGAACCGACGACCGCTCGCTGGCAAGCTTCTACGACCCACAACCCACCTTCGCGAAATCTTCGACCTACACCCGCTGGACCAACACCGGTCTCGTGCAACTGGCACAAGCCGGTGCCGCACACCTCATCACACAATACGAACACACCGGCGAGCACATCACCGCAGACCGGATCGCCAGCAAACTGTTCCAACCGAACCAACCAACGCATCCCACCATCGTCACCCGATACACCCAAGCGACCGCCAGAACACGCACACTCGAAGCACTTGAAAAGGCGCACACCACCGCGACCGAAACCCTCAAACGTCGCCGCCGTAACAACAGCGGACCATGGCGACAACTCCAACATGCAGCCGCCACCTACGCCACCCACATCAACCAACTCTCTGACAACT
>CAYYGI010000193.1:0-3200 GCA_964471085.1 uncultured Acidimicrobiaceae bacterium | reverse complement strand
CCTCTATACTCCCGCTCGGTTATCCCAGTCGAGTCCGCCGGTACCCGGAGGCGACCCAAGTCTTTGATCTTGAGTTGCTGTTGTGCCGGAAGAAACTCACCCAGGGGATCGGTCCTGTTGTGTAATCCACAGCTGACCGATTTTTGTTCGTCAGAACTCCGATACCCGAGTGCCGGGTCGGGGTGCGCCGAAGAGAGAGACATATAGAAAAGTGCCAACCGTACAGCAGCTGGTCCGCCAGGGCCGGAAGCCGAAGCTAAAGAAGCAGAGAACCGTCGGTCTCGCCGGCTCTCCTCAACGACGAGGTGTATGCACGCGTGTGTACACCGTTACCCCGAAGAAGCCGAACTCGGCCCTTCGCAAGGTAGCGCGTATCCGCCTCTCATCAGGGGCCGAAATCACCGCGTATATTCCCGGTGAAGGTCACAACCTCCAGGAACACTCGATCGTCCTCGTCCGCGGAGGACGAGTGAAAGACCTTCCCGGCGTGCGCTACAAAGTTATTCGTGGAGCGCTTGATGCCGCAGGCGTCGATGGTCGCAAACAGGCTCGGTCTCGCTACGGCACGAAGAAGGATTCGTAATGCGCAGAGCACCCGCTGAAGTACGAAAGCTTGACCCAGATCCGATCTATCACTCGGTTCTGGTGACTCAGATCATCAACAAGATTCTCCTCAAAGGGAAGAAGGGCGCTGCGCGGCGCATCGTGTACTCCGCAATGGACACGGTCGAGAAGCGCACCGGCTCGGATCCTCTCCCCATTCTCAAGCAGGCCATCGATAACGTGCGCCCAACCCTCGAAGTGCGGTCGCGGCGAGTCGGTGGTTCGACGTATCAGGTCCCCGTTGAGGTCAGGCCTCGGAGGGCACAGACACTTGCAGTCCGATGGCTCGTTGAGTTCGCACGGAAACGTCGTGAGTCCACAATGACTGATCGGCTCGCAAACGAGATACTTGACGCCGCGAATCGTACCGGCTCTGCGGTCAAGCGGAAAGAAGACGTTCACAAGATGGCGGAGTCCAACAAGGCTTTCGCCCACTATCGCTGGTAAGAGGACATGGCACGCACCTTCCCCCTAGAGAAGACTCGGAATATCGGAATCATGGCCCACATTGACGCGGGCAAGACGACGACGACCGAGCGAATTCTCTACTTCACTGGCCGCACCTACAAGATGGGTGAGGTACACGAAGGTGCTGCCGTCATGGATTGGATGGAGCAGGAACAAGAGCGAGGCATCACGATCACATCTGCTGCCACGACCTGCCAGTGGGGCGACCACATTATCAATATCATCGACACCCCCGGCCATGTTGATTTCACCGTGGAGGTGGAGCGATCGCTGCGCATCCTCGACGGTGCTGTCGCGGTATTCGACGCTGTCTCCGGGGTTGAGCCACAATCAGAGACCGTCTGGCGTCAAGCGGATAAGTACGGTGTGCCCCGCGTTTGTTTCATCAACAAGATGGACAGGGTCGGTGCCGACTTCTTTGCATCGACCGAATCGATCACCGACAGACTCGGGGGAAATCCGGTCATCATTCAGATCCCGATAGGCACCGAGTCTGACTTTCGAGGCGTCGTCGACCTCGTCGAGATGCAATCGATTACTTGGAGCGACGACGAAGGCAGAGAGTGGGAGAGAGGGGAGATCCCCGCGGACGTCCTTGACCAGGCTGAAGAGTGGCGCCACAAGATGCTCGATATCGTGGCAAGTGAAGACGAATCGCTCATGGAGAAGTATCTCTTGGAGGAAGACCTCGACGCGGATGAAGTTCGCGCAGCGATTCGCAACGGAACGATCAATCGAGCCTTTGTGCCTGTGTTGGCCGGATCCGCATTCAAGAACAAGGGAATCCAGCCTCTTCTCGACGCGGTTATCGCCTACCTGCCGAGCCCCGTCGACCTCCCCCCGATGGAGGGATTCCGCCCCGGACACGAGGAAGAGACGATAGAGCGCAAGCCCTCCGACGACGAGTCATTCTCCGCCCTTGCGTTCAAGATCATGTCAGACCCGTACGTCGGCAAGCTCACCTACTTCCGGGTGTATTCAGGGAGAGCGAACAAGGGTGACAGCGTCATCAACACGACGACAGGGAAGAAGGAGCGCTTCGGTCGCCTCCTCCGCATGCATGCTGCAAAACAGGTTGATATTGAGAACATCATGACCGGCGATATCGTTGCAGCCGTCGGCCTCAAGCACACAAAGACGGGGGACACGCTCAGCGCGCCAGATGCACCGATTCAGCTTGAGTCGATGACATTCCCTGATCCGGTGATCTCGGTTGCCATTGAACCGAGAACGAAATCTGACCAGGACAAGCTCGGTACTGGCCTGGGGCGTCTTGTTGAGGAAGACCCGACATTCAACGTGCACACGGATGATGACACCGGCCAGACGATCATTGCCGGCATGGGTGAGCTGCACCTTGAAGTTATCGTCGACCGTCTCTTCCGCGAGTTCAAAGTTGAAGCGAACGTCGGTCGGCCACAGGTTGCCTACCGCGAGACGATCAAGCGTGACGTACAAAAGATTGACGCAAAGTTCAAGCGACAGACCGGTGGCTCAGGGATGTATGGGCACGTAGTCATCGACTTGGAGCCTCTCCCTCCTGGTTCGGGCTTCGAGTTTGTAGACAAAGTCAAAGGCGGCAACGTCCCACGAGAGTTCATCCCAGCAGTCGAGAAAGGCATGCGCGAGGCTCTCAATGGTGGAATCCTTGCGGGATATCCGCTGGTTGATCTCAGGGCACGCCTCATCGATGGTTCGAGTCACAATGTTGACTCGAATGAGATGGCGTTCCGGATCGCAGGTTCTATGGCGATTCAGAAAGCCGCAAAGATTGCGGGAATCAAGATCCTTGAGCCGGTGATGGAGATTGAAGTGATCACACCAGAGGATTACATGGGTGACGTCATCGGCGATCTCTCTGCTCGGCGCGGGAAGGTGCAGTCGATGGATGCCCGTGGGCAGGGACGAGTCATAGAAGCTCTTGTACCCCTCGCAGAAATGTTTGGGTATGCAACCGACCTTCGGTCCCGCACCCAGGGTCGCGCGAATTACTCAATGCAGTTCCACTCATATCAAGAAGTTCCGTCCGCCGCAGCGCAAGAGCTTGTGGCCAAAGTCAGAGGCGAATAGGAGTTCACCATGGCGAAAGAGAAGTTTGAGCGGACTAAGCCGCATATGAATATTGGGAC
>CAYYGI010000192.1:0-3226 GCA_964471085.1 uncultured Acidimicrobiaceae bacterium | reverse complement strand
CGTGTGACGAGGAGTGTCCTGGTAGCGCTCAGCACGTTCGACCATCTCTGTGATGGTGTCGGCACCGGAGTTTCCGACACCGACAACAACAACGTTCTTCCCGATGAACTGCTCCGGCGTGCGGTACGTCTGTGCGTGCATTGTGTTGCCGGCAAATCGATCATCGTGCTCCGGAAGGTTGGGGTCCCAGTGATGTCCCGACGCGACAATGACGGAGCGGTAGTTGAGCGACCGTGAATCCCCTGTCACGAGGTTCCGAACGGTTACCTGCCATCCCTCCCCCTGCTGGGCAACCTTGAGGACCTCTGTCCTGAAGGTGATTCGGTCCTTGAGGGCGAAGATCTCAGCGTACTTCTCAAGATACTCCAGCACCTGGGTGTGGTGGAGGTACGCAGCCCAACTCTGTGGCATCTCCAGTTGCGCAAACGCGAACCGGTTCTTTGATGTGTCGCTGTGCAACGATGCATACATTGGGGATCTGCCGCTGTCGTTGTCGTAGCGCCAGTTGCCACCGATGTCACTCCCGATTTCGAAGCAGTCAAACGGGATATTGCGGTCCTGGAGATGTTTCACGGTCGTCAAACCGCTCATACCTGCTCCGATGACACACACCGAGGACTGTTCTTTCATAACAGGAATGATGCCACGTCTCGGCGCGTTCAGTCTATCTCAGGCGTATCGAGTGCCTTGACCAGGTGCGCGGAGTTGTTCTGAACTCGATTGACCAACGTCGAGACTCGATGCTTGGCCATGAGCTCCGATGGGTAGACATCTATCAGGCTCCGTATCTGCCCTTCGTCGTTATTGGAGGGATCGAGCCATGCATCCCACTGCCCAGAGGTGAGGAGGACAGGCATCCGGTCGTGGACTCCTTCGAGCAGACTGTTGGGTGGTCCCGTGAGAATGGCGCAGCTCAAAAGCCGCTCACCTGACTCTGGGTCATTCCACGACGACCAGAGGCCTGCTGCTGCCAGCGGGCCTCCCTCCACTGAGTAGATGTAGTGGGGCGCCTTCCCCTTCGGCGTTCGCTCCCATTCGTAGAAGCCATCGAGGGGGAGAATGCATCGTTGCTTCGAGAACGAGGTACGAAACGTAGGTTTCTCCGCAGCGCTCTCGGATCTGGCGTTGAATGCACGTCCCCCGATCTTCTTCTCCTTCGCCCACGCGGGGATGAGGCCCCATCGAAGAGAGGTTACGACCCGGTCTCCCCCGTATTCAGCAATTGCGTACACCTGCGATGTGGGAGCAACGTTGTAGTTTGATCGAAGCGTCTCAGTGCGCACGAACTCAGCACTGAAGTGTCTGGCGTAGAATTCTGGTTTCTCGACCTGGACGAAACGACCGCACATACCAGCAGTGAGCATACCTGGTCAAGAGGTGGCGCGTTCGTGCCGATGGAGGGGACGATGACTGCGGCAATCTCGTTCTCCTCAGTCCGGAAGACCTTCGGCGATGTTGTAGCGCTTAACAGCGTCGACTTCGTCGCGCCGAGTGGTGCAGTGACTGTCCTGTTAGGTCCGAATGGTGCGGGGAAGACAACGGCTGTGCGTTTGACGACTGGGGCGATGACACCAGACGGTGGGGAGATCCGTGTGCTCGGTCTCAACCCCCTGACTGACGGCGATGAGGTACGGGCGCGTGTCGGTGTCGTGCCTCCCAAGCCCGCGTTCTACGATCAAATATCGGGTTGGGAGAACCTCAAGTTCGCTGCAACCATCTTTGGCGCCGGAGAGTCCCAGGCGCGCGATGCCGCTGCTCGATTCGCGATTGACCACGCACTCGACCAGGAAGTTGGTGGCTACTCGACGGGTATGCGGACCCGCCTCGCGCTTGCAAGAGCTGTGCTTCACGATCCTGAGGTACTGATGCTCGATGAGCCGACTGCGGGGCTCGACCCCGAGTCTTCGCGAGCGGTTCTTGATCTCATAGCTGAGATCGCGAAGCGTGATCGCACGATTGTGATGTGCACGCACCTCCTCCATGAGGCAGAGGGTGCTGCAGACCAGGTGATTCTGCTGGAGGAAGGCGGCGTTCGCGCATCTGGACATCCCAGAACTCTTGCGGAGCGCTACATGGCTGACCCGATCGTCATCCTCGACGCGGAGGATCAGGAGTCTCTTGGATTCCTCCCCGAACTTGATGGAGTTATCGCCGTGCGTGTTGACGGGGCGACCTACGTCACGCTTGACACGCTAGATAGGGCGCCTGACCTTGTTCTCGAGCTTGTCAAGCGTGGTGTGCGCCTGACACGTGTTGAGCCCCTCAACCCAACGTTGGAGGACCTGTACTTCGAGATGCAGCGATCTCATCGGGAGGCAACATGAGGTGGTCGATGGTCAAGGCGGTGGTCTGGGTCGATCTCTACCGGCTGGTGAGGACGAAGGACTACTGGGTGCCGCTCCTGATCCTTGGGAGCGTTTTCTTTGTGGTTCTCCCCGTGGTTCTCCTCGGGTCGATCAGTTTGGTGCAGCACTCTCCAATGGTTGGTCAGATCGGAGCGATCATTGGGACACTCCCGGATGCCATCCAACAAAACATCCAGGGGGACGATCCTCTGGCGCGTGCCTCGTTCGCGATTGCTGTGTATCTGCTTGCTCCAATCGCTATCGTCGTCCCTCTCACGATCTCGTCTGCTGTGGGTGCCAACTCGATCGTTGGCGAACGCGAGAAGGGGACAGGCGAGTTCCTTGCTCACTCACCCTTGACGGTGCGCGAGATATACATGGGAAAGCTCCTCGCCAGCCTGATCCCCGGCTACCTTGCCGGCATTGTCGGCTTCGCGTGCTACTCCCTTGTTGTGAACCTCGTTGTCGGCAGCCAGATCGGTGGGTGGTTCTTCCCTACAGCGGGGTGGCTCCTCCTCGTGTTCTGGGTAATTCCACCCTTCATTGCAATAGCGCTCTCACTTATTCTTCGGGTCTCGGCTCGCGTTCGATCAGCGGCTTCGGCTCATCAGGCTTCAAGCCTCGTCACACTCCCCGTGATCCTTATGAGTTACGGCGTTTCATCCGGGTTGCTGTACTCACCGGTCATCTCTGCTGCAATTGCGGGACTCATTGCATGGATCATCGCAGCCTTCCTCCTTGTCTCCGGATCAAAGTCGATTAAACGTGAACGCCTCCTCGGAGTGACATCAGACGCGTAACTCCATTCTGGCGTCCGTGAGCGTAATATGTTTCCTTGATTTCAAGTGGTGAGCGCGACGGGGTGACTTATTGAGGTGAGA
>CAYYGI010000191.1:0-3232 GCA_964471085.1 uncultured Acidimicrobiaceae bacterium | reverse complement strand
GTATTGGTGTAGTACGTAGTACGACTTCAGCACGCGTGACATAGCCGGTGTGGCAGCAGCATTGCATCGTTGGAGTTAGCCTCCTCTACACGGACCAGAGCTCGGATCGCGACACACGCGCTACACGCCGTTAACTCTCTGTCGTACTACTCCATACGTACGACGTACTACTCCTTCTCCCCTCCTCAGCTCTCACTGACCCCGCTCATATCCGAAGTGCCCCTTATACGTCATACGTGCTTCGTCCTACGTACTTCGTGCTACTGCCTGCCACATCCCTAGCTCTCACCGAACCCCGCTCATTTCAGAAGTGTCGCTTATCCGTGGTGCCGTGAGACCGTCGTGAGCCAGTATCTGTCGATGTCGTCGATGGCCTCTATGAGAGCACGGTAGGTTGTCGGCTTCGTGACGAAACCGGCGGCTTGCATGTCGTACGCCTTCTGCACATGCTCGGGAACCGAGGATGTGGTAAATACGACGACCGGGATAGATCGAAGTTTCGGGTGCTGCTTCATCTGGGAGAGAACCTCCCAGCCATCGAGGAACGGCATGTTGAGGTCGAGGAGCACGACTGCGGGGAGGGGGTCACCGTTGGTGATTAACCGCTCAAGTAAGTCGAGGAGCTCGCGCCCGTTGAGCGCGCGCTGTATCTCGATGCTGGTTCGGACCTCATTCCAGGCATCGGTGATCAGGCTGAGGTCGTCAACGTCGTCGTCTGCAACGATAACGACGGGACGTGGTGTTGGAGTTCTGCTGATAGAGCTAACCATAGCTCTGTTGTGCTAGTGGGAGTGTGACAATCACTCTCGTGCCGTTCGGGGTGTTCGCCTCGATAGTGATCTCTCCTCCGTGATACTGCGCTACCCGCCGACATATTGCAAGCCCGATACCTGCCCCATCGCGACCGCTCCAGTTAGGGAGACGAGTGAACATATCGAAAACATCCTCGGACTCCTCTGCCGGTATACCGATTCCATTGTCCTCCACAACAAGCTTGCATACCACCAAGGAGGGCTGTTGAGAGGAATCGAGGACTGTTGCTCCCGAGATCCGTACTCTCGGAGCAACTCCCTGCACGTGATACTTGAGGCTGTTGGTGAGGAGGTTTTGGAGGAGTTGTCCAAGGAGCGTTGCGTCTCCCTGGATGCTTGGCAGATCGTCTATCTCTATGGTGGCGCCAGTCTCACTGATCGCTACTTGAAGATCTGCAACAACTTGTTGTGCGACCTCTCCAAGGTCGACCGTCGTGAACTCATTGCCTGAGGTTGTGATGCTTGAGTATGCCAGCAACCCATCAATCAGGTTCTGCATCCGCTCAGCAGCAGAGACCATCCGATCAAGGTCGAGCCGAGACCGTTCATCAAGGCTCTCTCCGGCGTTCTCGGCGATGCGCTCTCCAAAGACCCGGATCTTGCGTAATGGCTCACTCAAGTCATGAGCACTCACCACAGCCATCCGCTCAAGATCTCGGTTGCTGTATTCAAGCGTCTCGATGGTGTGTTCGAGCTGGGACGTTCGTTGTTGGACTTTAAGCTCGAGGCTGCGCTGCTTTGCAACCAACTCGTCCGCCATATCGTTCACCGCGTTGGCAAGAACACCAAGCTCATCTCTCCGAGTGACGGTAACTCTCCGGTCAAGTTCGCCAGCGGCTATCTCTCTCGCAGCATCGGCTACATCGCGAATCGGTTGGGTTCGTCGGCGTGCCATCACTCCAGCAGCAGCCGTCAGGACGATGAGTACGAGGAGTGTAGTTGCGGTAAGAAACCATGCGAGGTACCTCACCGTTGCGATTGTCTCGGATTTGTCCCGCTTGACAACAATTCCCCAGCCAGTCTCCGCGATATAACGCGTCGCAGCGAGTACGGGTTCGCCGCGGTAATCAATATGGTGCTCATAGGTGGCTTCAATACCGGTGAGTGCCTGAACGATCGGGGCATCCTGGTTCGACATTGGAACAGTTCTTTCAAGAGCAGCTTCAGGGTCGAAGCGCAGTGGTGTCTTGAAGACCGCATACTCCCCGTCGTTGCTGAGCATCCCGAAGGCCGTCTCTCCGCTCTCGCCTAACCCGGTGTAGTCCTGAGCCCACGCGCTGAGATGCTCCGTGTTGAGATCCACGACCATCACCCCAACGACCACATGGTCGGCAGTGATCGGGGCTGCTTTTGTGCGAACGAGCTCACCCCTCTCGTTGCTGTGCAGTTCTCCGATGAAGATCGCGTGCAAACCTTCGAAGAAAATCGGGTCATCACTCACATCGCGGCCAATCCGGCTCGGATCTGTAGAAGCATGGACACATCCATCAAGATCGACGAGAGAGAGGTCGGAGAGCGCCGATACATGCGCATCGCGCATGACAGTGAGCATGGTGTCAACCTCGGATGTGGCGCGAGCCGAGACACAGGCACCGGCGTACACCGCTGCAACGCGGATTGCAGGGTCCGACACAACCTCCTCAAAATGCTCCCGGTGCTCTGAGAGAAGTTTCTCGACTCGTTCAGATTGAATCTGGGCGACAGCCTCAAGCGCTTGGAGTTGGCTATGGACAGACTCCTTGTGGGCAACAACCCACATGACGGTACTCACGAAGAGCAGTGGGAGCAGCCCGATGATCAGGTACTCGGTGAAGAATCTCCATCGCAGCGTGAATCCGGCGAACTCCCCTGGTTCGCGTCCGGCACCGGCCTGTGGTGTTCCATCGCGCGCTTTCATGACACTCTGACTCTCGATACTGGGTTGCGACCGACTCAGCAGAGCCTAGATTCCTGGGCCTGGTCCGCATCCTGGCGTAAGAACGATCCGAAAATATAGAGACCCATCACCGGGAAGCTTTCACACATCGCAGCCGGAGGCCGTTAGGAGCAGAGTGGAACCACATCGCGCGTCGCTCTGTCTCTCCCGTGAAGGATATATACCAGTTTACAGCGATGTTCGGAGAAGTTCTGACACTGTGATCGAAGACGCCAACCTGCGTTAAGTACGCCCCGGATTCGGAAGGGGAGAAGCAACAAAGCCTCCTACCTCTTGCTAGGAGCGATCCCCGTCCATGCCACTCCAAGCCGTGCGGACTCTCCCACAAACCCAGATCCTGCATCGTCGGTTGACCAACCAACGTCGTCACCCCTGAACTTAGCCACAGGGACGCTCACCGAGAACTCACCATCCTCCCTGAGAGAGCAACGAGAAATGCTTTCATCATGGGTGGCTATCGGTATTCCGTGCAACTTCTTAACGC
>CAYYGI010000190.1:1638-3233 GCA_964471085.1 uncultured Acidimicrobiaceae bacterium | reverse complement strand
CCTACTCGACCTACCGGGACGCTCCCTACAATCTGTGGCTCAGAGCGAGCGAGTCAGTGAGTACCGTCGCTGCAGCGCCACTATCAACAGCCTCGGCGGCGAGACCAACGGCGTCCACAAAACTCACAGCAAGGTCTGCGAGGACGATCGCGGGAGCAGCGTTCACGAGCGCTATGTCTCGATGAGGGCCGATCTCTCCAGCGAGCACCCCTTTAGTGATCGCGAGGTTCTCCTTGACATCTCCACCCTGGAGATCACTCATCTCTGCTCTCGCCACACCGAAATCTTCCGGGGAGAAATCAGCTTCCGTGACCTCACCATCAACAAGACTGAAGATTCGGGTTGGTCCGGTGGTCGTCAACTCGTCCAGACCGTCTTGGCCATGCGCAACAAAAGCACGGTCTACGCCTCGGGTAGCGAGGACGTCGATCATGAGACGCGCGTTCGCCGGGTCAGATGTTCCTACTGACATGCGAGCGCCTGCAGGATTGCAGAGAGGTCCAAGATAGTTAAACACTGTCCGCACACCAAGCTCGCGGCGCACCGGTGCAACGTGGCGCATCGCTGGGTGAAATCTGGGAGCAAAGAAGAACCCGAAACCTGTCTCCTCGACCATGGTGACGACTTGTTTCGGACCCAGATCAAGGTTGAATCCGAGAGCTTCAAGAAGATCGGCTGAACCGGTCCTCGATGACGCTGCCCGGTTGCCGTGCTTCGCTATCTTGGCACCTGCTCCCGCAGCGATGAATGCAGCGGTGGTGGAGATATTAAACGTGCCGAAACCGTCGCCTCCTGTTCCAACAATGTCGATCACGGTTGCGTCGATCTGCACCTTGACTGCTGCGTCCATCATTGCGTCGACCATGCCCGCCACTTCGTCGGCGGACTCCCCCTTAGTCGCTAACGCTGCAAGGTACGCTGCGATCTGGCCAGACGTCGCGTCTCCTCTCATGATCTCGCCAAGAGCTGCTGCTGCAAGCGAGCGCGAGATGTCCTCCCCCCTGGTAAGCGGGCCGAGCACATCTGGCCAAGAGAACGCGTCCATAGTTGGAGAGGTTACCGATGGCAGAATCGAGATACCAGATTCTCCAGCTACGACCGGATTCTTCGAAGCTTCTGGCGCTCTCTCTCGGTTGTGCCACCCCAAACCCCGAAACGTTCACTCGTCTCAAGTGCGTGATCAAGGCAGTCTTGCTGGACCGGGCAGATGCCACAGATCGCGAGAGCAGACGACTCTTCCTCCTTCGTCTGGGGGAAGAATGAGGTAGCTTCCTCACCCTTACACGACGCGAATACGGCCCATGGCCGCTCGGCGAGGATCGGAGCTTCAAAGATGTTAAATTCCAAAGTGTCGTCCATCGTGTTCATGACGGGCACACCTCATTTCTTACTTGGTATGTTTCAGTAAGACGCCCAAGGCGGATCGGGGGTTCCCGGTTCGTTGTCCGGCGTCGTGAATCTCGACCAATATAAACTGACAGGCCTACAAGGTCGAAGATGCTACGGAGGATACCCTGACCGACTTCAGAAACACCGCGAGTTTTAATGCTGCGTGAACTGCACTGGACTGCAATCGTGTTCGGATCAGCTACGGG
>CAYYGI010000190.1:0-1538 GCA_964471085.1 uncultured Acidimicrobiaceae bacterium | reverse complement strand
TCCTCGGTATTCTCGCGCTCGGGGCTGGCTCTGCGGGCGCACGATTTGCAGAGAGTCGGCGACCTACATAGCCGGAACACTTCTTGGAACGCTAGCGTTCGTGTTGCGAGCCGGCGAGACGATCGCGGTTGCTTCGGCAGTCGAGGAAAGTCCGGACTCCACAGGGCATGGTGCTGGGTAACACCCAGGCGGGGCGACCCGATGGAAAGTGCAACAGAGAGTAAACCGCCGATGGCCACGAAGCGCGAGCTGAGCGGCACAGGCAAGGGTGAAACGGTGGGGTAAGAGCCCACCAGCGATTCGGGTGACCGGGTCGGCTAGGTAAACCCCGCCAGGAGCAAGACCGAGCAGGGAGAGGGCTGCCCGTCCGCTACCTCCCGGGTAGGTCGCTTGAGGCCGTGCGGTAACGCCGGTCCCAGATAGATGATCGTCCACGACAGGATCCGGCTTACACGCCGGCTCGCTACTTTTTGAGACATACAAGCGGAGAGACGAGGAAGGGAGATCGCGTTGACGCGATTCGCATACTTCTGCGGGCATGAGCAATTTCAACCTGAGGTACTCGTCGAGCACGCTGTTTTGGCCGAGCAGGCCGGTTTTGATATGTTGCTCGTCTCTGAGCACTTCCACCCCTGGGTCGATGACGTCGGGGCGTCAGGATTCGCGTTCGCGACGATCGGCGCAATGGCACAGGCAACCTCAACAATCGAGATCACAACTGGTGTCACCACACCCCTGTGGCGATACCACCCGGCAATCGTCGCACAAGCAGCAGCGACGTTGGACCGCCTCAGCGGGGGCCGCTTCAATCTCGGAGTTGGCACAGGCGAGAACCTCAACGAGGGCCCACTCGGATATCACTTCCCGAAGTACGCTGAACGTGCCGCTCGCATGAGTGAGGCACTCGACATCATGCGCAGACTCCTCGACGGTGAGAAGCTCACCTACAAAGGAGAGTGGTATCAGACGGACCGAGCAAAGCTCTACAGTCCCCCGCTGCGTGATCTCCCAATCTACATGGCGGCTGGAGGCCCCAAGTCTGCAGCTCTCGCTGCACTCAAAGCCAATGGTGTCATTACGTCGGTGAAAGACCCAGCAGTCACTCTTGAGCGCGTCATCAACCCAGCGCGAGATGCGGCTACGAAAGCTGGTCGCGGAGTTCCGCACATTCTGGCTTCGCGTTGGTCGATCATGGCGGAGAACCCGGACGAAGCCTGGGAGACGCTCGGGGCGTGGCGCGGCCTACGGGCACCGGGCCGTCTCGAAGCAGTCGACCCTATGGATCTCCGAGAGCGGGCAGACAGCATGCAGAGAGAGGAGATCCTCGCAACGTACTCGATCGTCAACTCGCCCCAGGATTATGTCGCCACCTATGCACCTCTCATCACCGAGGTGCACGCCAACGTTGTCGCTATCCAAACAACGTCTATCGATCAGAGAGAGACGATCGCGATGCTCGGCACAGAAGTGTTGCCCGCCCTGCGTGCTCTCTGAGAAGCCTAACCGTCAACTATCAGCAGCCTGGGACACAGCAATCC
>CAYYGI010000189.1:0-3249 GCA_964471085.1 uncultured Acidimicrobiaceae bacterium | reverse complement strand
AGCGCAATCGCTGCCCCTGCACTCCCCGCGATCGCAGCAATAGCGAGAACGCGCAACCGAATCCTCGGAAGGCGCCATCCATTGCCGGGCAGGTCACCAACAATGAGCACCCAGACAGCTCCGGCAGCCGCGAGCGCTGCAAGCCCCCTCATAGGGGCTCCTCCATAATCGAGGCGAAGGGGTGAGAACCGCCGACATACAGCAGTGATGACCCCGACCACTCAAAAAGAGGTTCGACGGTGAATGCTTCCGGGTCGAGTTGCTCCGGGACGCCGAGTATCTCGCGCACATGCCTTCCGGAGCCGTCACGGCTGAGGAAGACAACGATATCGACCACAGCAGCAACGGTCCGCCTCAGGAACGGGATTGAGATGTTCTCACCTGCAAGCACCCCATAGGAGACGAGCTTCTCGAGGGCGTCGCGCCCAGAGTTTGCATGGATTGTCGCCATTCCAGAACAGCCGGCATTCAACGCCATGAGCATGTCAAGCGCCTCTGCACCCCTGACTTCACCGACGACGATCCGATCCGGCCTCTGGCGCAGCGCTTCCCTGACGAGGTCACGCAAGGTGATGGCAGCACCGCCATCAAGGCCTGTTTCGCGAGTCTGCATCTGTGTCATGTCAGGGAGATCAACGTCGATCTCGAAGACCTCTTCACACGTCACGACTCTGCGGTCTGGTGGGACCTCTCGCAGTAGGCAATTTACAAGCGTCGTCTTGCCTGCACCGGGTGCACCTGCGACCAGGATTGTTGCCTCCTGTTCTACCGCCTTGCGAAGAAACCCTGCTGCATCTTGAGAGAGAGAGCCGCGTGTGGCAAGGTCGTTGAGGTCAGCAGCCGTGACAACGAATTTTCGAATCTGGATATTCATCCTGTCAGGATGGGTCACGGGGGGCCCGGTGATGTGAACACGGCTGCCGCTGGGCAGTTGTGCAGAGACGATCGGATTTGCTTGATCAATTCTGCGCCCACTCCCTGCCAGAAGCTGGTCTGCTATGCGCCGTACTGCTGCCGCGTCTACGACAGTGTTGACGAGTTCCTTGACGCCGTTTCGCACGATGAACGTACGCTCGCCCCCGATAACGATGATCTCTTCGATCATGGGGTCATCGAGAAGCTCAGCGAGATACCCGAATCTCTCAGGCTGAGCAGTGAGAGTCATTGCTCTGCTCCCGCTGTTGCCACAGCACGCATGAAGTGCTTGTCAGGCATCTTTGCTGTCGCAGTTGCCCGGCGGACCTGTCTGCGTTCCGCGACCACTGCAACGGGGTCTAGCCCCGTCCAACGCCGTGCAGCTTCAACGACCTGTGCACTCTCCCCGGCTACGACACGATTCAAGATGAGGCTCGGCTGGGGCCCAATCCACTGGGACGTGACCTGGGCTGCTCGCACGACACCAACTGCAGAAGCATCGACTACGAGGAGAACAGCGTCGGCATCCTCGATGATTGTCCTGCCGGAGCCCACTGTCCCCACATCGAGAACTACTTCGTCGAAGCGCGCGGCGGCAGCGTCAATGACGCCCCTGATCAACTGTTCTCGCAACATCCCCTCCCCTGGGCGGTGAGATCCGGTGATCATCCGTAGAGATCCGATCTGTTGGAGAGCGTCGTCATCCAGCATCCCTGTTGCACGCACCACATCGGCAGCATCAGTGAGGTCAGGGCGGGCGGGAAGTCCAAGCCTTACCGCTAAGGCAGGTGCCTCAAGGTCAGCATCGATGAGAAGAACAGAGGAGCGCTTGCTGCGCTCAAAGGCATGAGCAAGCGCGATCTCGGTACATCCTGGTGCACCCTTCGGTCCTGTGACGGCGGTTACCACGCCACGATCCTGCACGGTGGGTACTAGCGTGCGCGGAGCAACGAAGCGGATAGCCTGGACAAGGGCGGCAACGTCGATCGTGTCAGGAACAACCTCGTTTGCGCCCCCACGTTCAAAGAGCTGAGCTGCGGGGCCATCCCCTTCAGGGTGAACCCCAATGACGGCGAATCCGAGTCGGCGCCACGTCGTGATCTGTCGAGGTGTCACCCACGCAACCTCTCCCCCTGCAACCACGACATCGATCTCGTTGGCTCGTGCTTCAATGTCGGCTGGCTGAAATGCCCGCAGCACAACACGCAGCAGTGCGGTGTCTCGCGCATGGGCAATGAGGCCCGGCTCCCATTCACGCGCGGAGAGCACGGTCGCGACGCGGATCGTCACGGCGCCAACCGCACGAGGTCAATAGCGCCACTGCGCGAGCCCGAGACGATCTGAGCTGCAAGCGTGTCATCGACAGCTAGCAGGATGTCGACGCGACCTCGATGCGCTGAGGCTTCCGAGATTGAGGCATCGACGACGTAGACATCCTGTGCGAGGAGCTGGGTCCCCCCCTCGCCATCAAATGCATCGTGGGTGACGTATACATCGACTCGATCGCCTGGAGCAAGCCTGCCGAGCACCGCGTGCGCTCCATCAAGTGAGAGCGCTACAACGTTTGGGGATGCAAGCATCTCAGGAGGGTGAATGAGGGAGGGCACAAGAAGTTCCCCTTCTTTGAGTGGCACACGCAACGACCAGTCAGATAGGTCACCAATAGAGGCACCGGCAACAAGCCCAACAGCCGATTCAACGTACCTCACGTCGATGTTGAGGTCGCCGAGAGGACGGCCAGCCGGCAGCTCAGAACCTGCTACAAGAACTGCAATACGTTCCGGTGGTGCCGTGATCTGAAGCACACCGAAGGCTGCTATTGCAGCCAGAACTCCTCCTGCGATCATCCGTCGATCTACTGAGGGGAGCGAGATCTCTCTCACCCGAACAAGGAGTGCCATCAACGCGACTCCATCGATACAACATGGGTGAGTGCAACGAATCGCTCGCGGCTTGTTTCTCGAAGAACGACGTGATCGACGCCGACAGCCTCGACGTTGCCTCGGTATACCTGACCATCTGAGGTCGAGAGCACGATGTCTTCTCCGCGATCTTCTGATTCAATGAGTCGGTCCCGAAGCGTCCGTCGGCGCAACACCGCTGATCGAGCAGCACTCTGTTCCGCGTCGAGTGTCTCGTCGAGTCGATCACGCAAAGCGCGTCCAAGCTGCTCAAGATCGGGGTGACTGAACGGGTCCATCTCGCTCCCTCGGTTGATACCATTTCTCTGTCCTACTCAGAGCGAACTCGACCAGCACGCGCGAATCAAGAGGGTTCTGCCGGTATATTTCGCGACACACCGTTGTAACTCGCGACACACCGGAGTACATCGCG
>CAYYGI010000188.1:0-3278 GCA_964471085.1 uncultured Acidimicrobiaceae bacterium | reverse complement strand
TCGCGGAGTCGGCGCCTAGGCACTGCTGCAACCGGCGTGACGCTCCCTCTCTCTGCATCCTCTCGGACCCTCTCTGGCTTTTGCTGGAGCTCAGCCTTCTCTCCCCGCCATGGGAGAGAGAAGCGCAACTCGTACGTGTTGCACCAGAGTGGCGAGTCCGGAGGCTCTCACATCTCCTACGTGCACGGTGAGAACGAGTCGCCCTCTCTCCAAGAGAGCAGCACGATCCCCGTTGGTTTGCGCGTCGATGAGTTGTTTGAAGGTGTGCTCGGTGCCGGGGATCGCGAGGTTGGTGGTCGCGCTATCAACGATTTGGAGAAATATCCCTCCTGGTGGACCTCCCTTGTGGAGTTGTCCCGTCGAGTGCAGGAACCTTGGGCCGTACCCTGTTGTTGTATACACACCGAGCGATGTGGTGATGATGCGACGGAGCGCATCGAGGTCTGCGTCGGTGTCACTCTCTCTCGGGAGGTACGCCTGAATCGCGACATAGGGAGGGAGCGACCCGCTGAGATGAGCTGTGAGCGATCTGATCCACTCGGGGTCATCAACAGAGATTGGAATTTGTGATCTTGATCCTGGGGTGCTCGCCATCGCGGCTCTCGCGAACTTCTTTGAGATCTCCACGTCGGGTTGGGAGAAAGGGTTGATAGCGAGGATCTCACCTGCAACCGCAGTTGCGAACTCAAGGATGAACATCACTGCGCCGATGTCGTTCGGATCATCGAGACGGATCTCAACGTCTGCCTCCTCAGCGCCACAGGCGCCGATCGTGATTGTCGTCGTTCTCTGGCAGGCGTTGATGCGGGGCCCACCGATGACTGGAATAATCCCAACCCCCTCCTTCCCTGTCGACTCAGCAAGGAGCTGCTCGATCCAGACGCCGATCGAAGCCTCGGGGGTCGATCCGATGACGTGGACGAAACTGATTCGTCCCCCCGAGCTGTCCTGCACAAGACCCGACAGCCAGGTACCGACTTCGAAACCTACGTTCTCTGCGAGAGAGATGTCTGGGCTGCATCGAGCAGCTCCGCGCTCAGCGGCATCGAGGAGTGCATCGAGATCGGCGCCGATGAGGCCCGCAGGTACGAGGCCGAAGGCCGTGAGAGCTGAGAATCGGCCACCAACATCAGGGTCGGCGAGCACGATGGCCCTGAATCCCTTCTCGGTAGCAACGGATTCGAGGTTCGTACCGGCATCTGTGATCGCGATGAAGTGACTCCCCGGATCCGGGAGGACGAGCGTTGCTTGCTCCCAGAAGAAATCGAGAAACGCCATCGTCTCGATCGTCGTCCCTGACTTCGAAGCAACGATGAACCACGTCGTTGCTGGATTGATCGCAGCATTGACTGACCTCACAGCGTCAGGATGGGTTGAATCCAGCACGGTGAGCTTGGGGGAACTCGGGGTAAGGGGGAGCGTTGCAGCGAATACTTCGGGGGCGAGACTTGATCCGCCCATCCCGCACAACACCACATCGGTGATGCCGCTCTCAATAGCGGCTTGGTGAAGCTCCTCAATCCGAGAAAGGAGGGAGCGTGACCGAGAGGGAGCATCAAGCCAACCGAGCCGATCCGCAATCTCAGGGAGCGGTGGATCCGCCCACACTGTGGGATCCTTGCGCCAGATCCTTGCAACGATGTCCTCGGTGCGCCAGCGAACCTCGCACTCGACGCGAAGGGTGCTGGGCTCGGAGTCGGTTGAGACGCTGAACGTCATGCGTTGATCTCTGCCTGCTTCCGACTGATTGCCTCAAGGAGCGTCGAGTAGGCATCGGCGAAGGCAGCAACACCTTCGATCTGGAGTCGCGATGTGATAGCGTCGAAGTCGATGCCGATGTCAGGGAGGGTCTTGATGAGTCGAGCAGCGCTCTCAACACCGTCAAGGAGTGAGTCCGTCCTGACAACACCGTGATCGAGGAACGCCTCGATGGTCGCAGGCGGGGCAGTATTTACGGTGTTCGGCCCGATCAGCTCCTCAACATACAGGACGTCGCTGTACTCCGGGTTCTTGGTAGAAGTTGATGCCCAGAGCACCCGCTGAGGTCTTACTCCAATGGTGAGGAGCTCAGCAAAGCGCTCCCCCTCGAAGATCTCCCTATATCTGCGATAGGCGACTTTCGCGTTCGCTACTGCTGTTCTGCCCCGAAGCGAGAGCGCACGTGTGGTCCCGTTGCGTTCAAGCTCGATATCTGTTGCAGCGTCGACTCTGCTCACGAAGAAGGACGCGACCGACGCGAGGCTGCGAGGATCCGAGACTCGCTCGGCCCCCTTGATGTACGCCATTGCTACTGACTCGTAGTCAGTGAGGGAGAACATCAGCGTGGCGTTAACGTTGATTCCTGCTGCCGTTAATTCCTCGATGGCGGGGATGCCAGCCGCCGTGGCGGGGACTTTGATGAGGAGGTTGGGTCGGTCGATCACTCCCCACAACCTCAAAGCATCAGCGATCGTTGCTGAGGTGTCGTGCGCGAGCGTCGGGGATACCTCGAAGCTGACGTACCCGTCATCTCCTCCTGATGCCTCGTAGACCGACATGAGGATGTCAGCCGCCGAACGGATATCGGAGATCGCGATCGCCTCAAAAGCCTGTGCAGGGGAGAAGTCTGTGAGCTCCGCGATGTGGCTGTCGTACAGATTGGAGCGTGCAATCGCAATCTCGAAGATAGAGGGGTTGCTCGTCACCCCTCGAATTCCGGTCGCGACCAGGTCTTGCAAGCCAGGGCCGGTGAGCATCTCCCTTCGGATAAAGTCGTACCACATGGACTGGCCGGCGTCGTGAAGAAGTTCGAGTTTCGTCATGATCTGTTACCCATCTACCTGCAAGACCGTGTCGGCAACGCGTTCGGCGTGGCCTTTTGCTCGAACGTTGTAGTAGGCAGCAGTGATGTCACCAGACTCGTTGACAAGGAATGTTGACCGGATGATGCCCATGTACTCTCGCCCATAGTTCTTCTTTACCCCGAATGCGCCGTAGGCAGTGGCGATTTCGTGCGCGGGATCTGCGAGGAGATCGAAAGGTAGCTCGTACTTGTGTTTGAACTTTGCAAGCTTCTCTGGACCGTCGGGAGACACACCAACGATCTCGTAGCCTCTGCTCAAGAAGGAGTCGTGGCGGTCTCGGAAGTCGCAGACTTCGGTGGTGCATCCGGGAGTGAAAGCACGGGGATAGAAGAAAATCGTAAGGTTCTTGCCCGCAAACTCGTCAGAGGATCGAATGGATCCAGTCTGATCGAGTGCGGAGAAGGCGGGTGCTTTGTCTCCGGGTTCCAGTCGCAT
>CAYYGI010000187.1:0-3279 GCA_964471085.1 uncultured Acidimicrobiaceae bacterium | reverse complement strand
CTCGGTTGCTTCGAGGCGGTCGAAGATGATATCGGCGTTGCGGAGGGCTCGCTCGGGGGTGAAGCAGGCGGTGAGAGCCTCTTCGTTGAGAAGTACCTCATCATCTGCAGCGAGGTTCTCGTGGAGGATTCCATCTCCATCCAACGTCTTCATAGCGTTGCGTTGTACGATGCGGTACGCCTCGTCACGACTCAGACCGGAATCGATGAGTGCGAGCAGCACGGCCTGGGAGTACACAAGCCCCTTGGTCGACTCTAGGTTCGCGGCTATCCGTTCCTCATCCACAATCAGGTTCTCGACGACTTGCTTCATGCGTCTCAGCGCGTAGTGCAAGAGGATCGTTGCATCAGGGAGCACGACTCTCTCAACGGCGGAGTGCGAGATATCACGTTCATGCCAGAGAGCAACGTTCTCGAGACCACTCGATGCATAGCCCCTCATGATCCGGGAGACTCCGGTGAGATTCTCTGATGCAATAGGGTTACGTTTGTGCGGCATTGCAGAGGAACCCTTCTGACCTTTGCCGAAAGACTCCCGTACTTCACCGACCTCGGAGCGCTGGAGATGCCTGATCTCGGTGGCGAAGCGCTCGATCGACGACCCGATGAGCGCGAGCACGGAGAGGAAGTGAGCGTGGCGATCCCTCGGGATCACCTGTGTTGAGGCAGGTTCGATGCTGAGCCCGAGAGCGTCACAGACGTACTTCTCCACGAAGGGTGGTGTGTGTGCGTACGTTCCCACTGCACCAGAGATCTTCCCGAAGGAGACCCCGCGCACCGCATCAGCGAGACGCTCGTGATCCCGCTCGATCTCGAATGCCCAGGTCGCGAGCTTTAGCCCGAACGATGTCGGCTCTGCCCAGATGCCGTGCGTCCGACCGATCATGACGGTGTCGCGGTGCTCGAAGGCGTTTCTCTTGACCGTCTCGAAGAGAGTTGCGAGAGCTTCGAGCAACAAGTCGCCCGACTCCCTCAGGGCCGCGCCCAAGGCTGTGTCGAGGACATCAGAGGAAGTCAGGCCGTAGTGGATCCACTCACCGCCATCTCCAACGGCGCCACCGAGGAGATCAACGAAGGCAGCAACGTCGTGGCTCGTGACTGCTTCACGTTCCTTCCAAGCAATCGGATCAACTTCGGGTGCTTTCCGGGCTGACTCTGCTGCGCTTCGCGGAGCAACGCCGAGTTCAACCCACGCTTCAACGACGAGGATCTCGACCTCTCGCCATAGGGAGAGCTTCCGCTCCTCGGACCACACAGATACCATCTCGGGCGTTGAGTATCGTTCGATCAACCGGACTCCTCCTCGGAAACCGCAGCAATGTCGGAGCGGAACTGTTTTCCACTGAAATGAATTCGTTGAGCCACATCATATGAGCGCTCTCGTGCCTGGCCTACGTTCTCCCCCAATCCAACGACATTGAGGACCCGGCCGCCTGCTGTGACGAGGCCGTCAGCGGTCTCGCGGGTACCGGAGTGGAAGACAATGACGTTCGAGAACGTGCCGAGACCAGAGATCACATCTCCCGTCACCGGCGACTCCGGGTAGCCAGGGGAGGCGAGGACGACGTCGACTGCCGCTTGCTCTGACCACGCGATGCTCTGACCCTTCAGGCCCCTCGTTGCAGCCGCAGAGAGCACCCCGAGAAGGTCCGAGGTGATGCGGGGCATGAGTACCTCTGTCTCAGGGTCGCCGAGGCGGCAGTTGAACTCAAGCACCTTGGGCCCCTCCTCGGTGAGCATCAGCCCGACGTAAAGGAAGCCTGTGTAACTAATGCCTCTTGATGTGAGCTCTCTCAGCGTCGGAAGTGCAACGCTCCGGGTTGTCCACTCGATGAGACCCGGATCGATGTCAGGTACGGGGGAGAAGCATCCCATACCACCGGTGTTGGGCCCTTCGTCGCCATCAAGCAAGCGTTTGTAGTCACGAGCAGGCTCCAGGGGGAGGGCTTCTCCGCCAGCGCACACGTAAAAGATCGATATTTCGTCACCTTCGAGGTACTCCTCGATGACTACGGTGGAACCTGCCTCCCCGAATCTGCCACCGAAGCAGTCATCGACCCATGTGACTGCGGCTGCGAGCGACTTGGTGACGAGCACCCCCTTCCCTGCTGCGAGGCCGTCTGCCTTCACGACGTACGGAGCGTCTGACTGCCTCAGGTGAGCAACGGCAACCTCGCGCTCGGTGAAAGTCACTGACGCTGCCGTCGGGATCCCCGCCACAGCCATCACATCCTTCGCGAAGGACTTCGAGGATTCGAGCCTGGCCCCTGCTTGCGTCGGGCCGAAGACAGCTATCTGCGCATCCAGGAGGGAGTCCGCGACACCAGCGGCGAGTGGCGCTTCAGGGCCGACGATCACGAGGTCGATGGAGCGCTCTGTACAGAGGGCAGTGACGGCGCCGGGATCGTTCGGGTCGACTCCATCGACAACGTCTCCGAGGCCAGCAAGTCCCGGGTTGCCCGGACAGGAGATGAGTTCTTCGAGGAGCGGGCTCTGGGCGAGCTTCCACCCCAACGCATGCTCTCTCCCGCCACCACCGAGGAGGAGGACTCGCATCCCCTCAGTCTTTCGTCAGGGTCGCATCGCGCCCGGGGCCGACTGAGACTGTCCGAATCGGAACTCCGGCGAGTTCCTCGATGCGCTCCACATACTTGCGTGCGAGCTCAGGGAGATCCTCGTATCTCGTAACGGAGGTGATGTCCTCCCCCCAACCCTTGTGCTCCTCGTACACGGGCGTACAGTGGTAGAGAACTCCTTGTTGGAGGGGCATCTCGGTGAAAATCTCGCCGTCTTCCTCGTACGCGGTTGCGATCTTGATCACATCGAAGTGGGAGAGCACATCAAGCTTGGTGAGAGCGATCTCGGTGAGCCCGTTTATCCGCGTCGCATACCGGAGTGCAACGGCATCGAGCCATCCACACCGGCGTCGCCTCCCAGTAACGACTCCGTACTCCCCCCCGATGTCGATGAGACGGTCACCGATCTCGTTGAGCTGCTCTGTGGGGAACGGCCCAGTGCCCACTCGGGAGATGTACGCCTTTGCCACTCCCACCACGTTGTCAATCATTGTTGGTCCGATGCCGATTCCTACGGGCGCGCCCCCGGCGGTCGGGTTCGATGAGGTGACGAAGGGGTATGTCCCGTGGTCGATATCGAGAAGCGTTCCCTGGCCACCCTCAAAGAGCACGTTCTTGCCTTCGTTAAGTCCCTCCCAGACGAGGAGTGAGGTATCCACGACATACGGCTTGAGGCGCTCGGCGTAGGCGAGGTACTCGTCTGC
>CAYYGI010000186.1:0-3305 GCA_964471085.1 uncultured Acidimicrobiaceae bacterium | reverse complement strand
TGTAGGTCAATGTAGCGAACTCGACATGGCGCTTGGCGTACCGCGTTCTCAGACGCTGGTGTTGTACAGCGGATCCAAGAGAGCGAGGACTTCGGCGAGGTCTTCGGGGCCCAGCACGGGGAAGGCTCCGTCACGGATGAGGAGGTTCGTACCAACAGACGTCGAGCGGTCAACGTCACCGGGAACGGCGTACACGGGAACCCCATAGTCGAGCGCAATGCGCGCGGTGATCAGCGCCCCACCTTTGACACCAGCTTCAACAACGAGCACTATGTCTGAGCAGCCCGCAATGATCCGATTCCTCGTCGGGAATCTCCAGGCCTCCGGCGGTGTACCCGGCGGGTACTCAGAGCTAATCATCCCCCCCGTTTCGAGAATCCTGGAGTACAGTCTGCGATGCGATGCTGGATACACAACATCGACTCCTGAGCCGAGAGCTGCGTGACAGTGACCCTCCGCGCTGACAGCGCCGCGCTGCGCGGCACCGTCAATACCTCGTGCAAGACCGCTGACAACACTCCACCCCTGGTGCGCAGCGACCCTGCCATACATCTCGGCAAGCTCCAGCCCGTACGCGGTGCAGGTACGGGTGCCTACAATACCGAGCGATGGGGACGCAGCAACACCGCCTCTGGTGAAAAGCCAGCGGGGATGTCCGGCGTAACGCACGAGGCGATCCGGAAAACCCTCGCTGTCAGCGAATCGCAGCTTGATGCCAAGGTCGGCGAGCTGGGAGCGTCTGATGTCGGGGTTCACTGCGACCGCTGATCGTATCCGAGACGAGGTTATGACCCGCTCCCGCTCGATAGCTGCAACTACCCCAGCCGGTGTTCGATAGCGCTCCAAGAGCCGATCAACTCGTGACGGGGCAAGCCCTGCAAATGCAAGTTGGATTGCCCCATCAGTGCATGTCTCGCGCTCTTTCATATCTCACCCCGTAGCTCAAGGGCCTCTTGAATATGAGATGCCCGGACCCTGTCGGCTGCTTCCAGATCAGCGATCGTGCAAGCAACCCTCCTCACTCGATCCCACCCCCTCGCGGTGAGCCGTCTTGACTCTGCCGCATTGGTCAGTGACTTGAGTGTGTCAGCACTGCACGTCATCTCGTCGAGTGCTGCACCAGAGAGCGTTGAGTTCAGCGTGCCTCGTTCGCTCTGACGCTCCCTTGCGGCAATGACCCGCCGGCGCACAGCCTCAGATGCTTCGCCGCGAGGCCCCGCAAGAGCCGACACCCGCAGACGCTGAAGGTTGATTCGCATATCGAATCGATCGAGGAGGGGTCCCGAGAGTCGTGCGGTGTACCGATTCTTCCTCACGTCAGTACATTCACACGGCACGAGACGATCTCCAAGATAGCCACACGGACAAGGATTCGAGGCAGCAATGAGCTGCAACTGACTTGGGAACCGAACCGAGGCGGCTTGTCGCGAAACGGTGAGCGAGCCATCCTCGATGGGTTGGCGAAGCGCGTCGAGATTCGACGTTGGGAACTCCCCCAATTCGTCAAGGAAGAGCACCCCGTGATGAGCCTTCGACACCTCCCCAGGTGTTGGAAGCCCCGAACCTCCACCGACGAGCGCCGCCATAGAGGCCGAATGATGCGGTGCTCGAAACGGGGGCTCTGTGCCAGCAAGCCGTTCTGCTCCTGCAGCAGCCCAGACCAGAGCCACATCACGCTGTTGCACAGCGTCGAGGGGGGGAAGAATCGAGGGGAGTGAACGAGCAAGCATCGTCTTCCCTGCGCCGGGAGAGCCGATCAGAAGCAGATGATGCGCCCCCGCTGCTGCGACTTCGAGCGCTCGACGAGCTAGATGCTGATCTCGGATCTCCCCGAGATCAAGTGAGGTTCGATCGAGTGAGGTTCGATCGGGTCGCTCCGGCTGGCGCACGCCCACTGGCACGCGCCTGCCTTGTGCGACTTCGACCGCTTCTCGCAGAGTCGTGACACCCGCAATCTTGGTGTCGCTTAGGGCTGCAAGGAAACTGTCAGACGAGAGAAGGCAGGTCTTGTCCTGCTTCTCGGCAACCACTGTTGCGCCGAGCGCAGCGCGCACTGGCCTTACCCTGCCTTCGAGCGACAACTCCCCGACCGACACATACTCGTTGAAATGCAATGTTCCTTTACTCGCTGCAGCAAGCACGCTAAGGGCAATTGGAAGATCGTACGTTGCCCCTACTTTCGGCAGGTCCGCTGGCGACAAGTTCACAACAATCGCGCCACCGGGGAACTCGAACCCTGATTGGCGGATCGCTGCCTTAACCCGCTCGCGCGATTCACGGATGGCAGCGTCCGGGAGGCCAACGATCACGAAACTTGGTCTCTTCCCTGACACGGTTGTCTCAATCTGCACTGCTCTCGGCTCCACGCCAACTAATGCACAAGATGTCACTGATGAATACATCTCGCCAATGTACGGCAGGGGTATGACAGAAAATAGCTCCCCGGTTCTGGCTGAACGCGTTCTGATTGAACACATTGGGCGCCGGAGGCCTGACTCATCGGCTCTCTCGCGCCTACGAGCCTTTGAAGTTGGGTTCTCGTTTCTCAATGAAGGCTGCTACGCCCTCGGCGAAGTCTTCGGAACCAAGGAGTATCGCCTGGGCCTGCTCCTCAAAAGCGAGGGCTTGCTCGAAGGTAAGAGAAGACGATCGGTCCAATGCTCGCTTAATCATGGCCTGTGCGAGGGGCGCACCGGTGAGAAGTGAGGATGCAATCTCGCCAACCCGGTCACCAAGCCTCTCAACAGGCACAACGTCAGAGACAAGACCGATCTCGAGAGCCTCTTGGGCACCGAAGACTCGGCCAGTCAACGCCAACTCTCGCGCACGGGCCAGACCAACGAGTCGAGGGAGGAGCCAGGTACCACCGAAATCAAGGGTCAGGCCCCGCTTCACGAAGATCTCTGCAAACCGCGACCGCTCCGTCGCCACAACAAAGTCACAGCCAATCGCGAGGTTCAACCCGGCACCGACTGCAACACCGTCGACAGCAGCAATTGTTGGCTTCGAGAGACGGTGAAGGGCGATCGCAGCGGAATTCGTGCGGCGCATCCACGCTGCATTCTCTGCAGCACTAGGAATCGTGCTTGACATCCCAGAGAGGTCCGCACCGGCACAGAAGTCGCCCTCCGATCCGGTAATTACGAGGACCCTCATCTCCGACGACTCGAAATCTCCGAATGCTTCTGCAAGCTGAGCCCACCCCGTCGAAGGGAGGGCATTCTTGCGTCCCGGATTCGCCATCGTCAGGGTTCTCATCGAACCTTCGTCGCTGAATGAGATGAAGTCAGGCATGGCAGCACAGA
>CAYYGI010000185.1:0-3325 GCA_964471085.1 uncultured Acidimicrobiaceae bacterium | reverse complement strand
GGGTGGCTCGCGGAGGAGATCTCGACCTTGGCTAAGGGGTACGTGACACCGTCCTCCCACTCGATGGTCTCGGACGTCTCGATCGTCGACTTGGTGAGAAAAGCAAAGTCTGACGAAGTGTCCTGGAAGACAACCAGATGGTATTTGGGATGGATGTCGGTCTGCACGAGGTCTCCTAGTTGTTGTCTGTGAACAGTAGTAGGTTGCGGTTCGCGCTCTCTACTGACCGCTCTTGGTGATCGTCAGCAGGAATTCGGCGTTCGACTTCGTCGTCTTCAGCCGGTCGATGAGGAGCTCGAGTGCAGCGCCGGATTCGAGCGCAAGGAGCACTCGGCGCAGCTTCCAGACTGCTTGAAGCTCAGCGGGGTCAAAGAGCAACTCTTCACGGCGTGTGCCCGACATCTCGATATTGATTGCTGGGTAGATTCGCTTATCCGCAAGCTTGCGGTCCAGGTGAACCTCCATGTTCCCTGTGCCCTTGAACTCCTCGAAGATGACTTCATCCATGCGGCTACCTGTGTCGACCAACGCGGTAGCCATAATCGTAAGACTCCCACCCTCCTCGATGTTGCGCGCAGCGCCAAAGAAGCGCTTCGGTGGATAAAGGGCTGTCGAGTCGACACCACCAGACAGAACCCTCCCTGATGCGGGCGCTGCAAGGTTGTGCGCACGAGCAAGACGGGTAATCGAGTCGAGGAGGATCACCACATCATCCCCCATCTCAACGAGGCGCCTTGCTCGCTCAATCGCAAGCTCAGAGACCTGGGTGTGCTCATCGGCTGGGCGGTCAAAAGTCGAGTAGACGACTTCACCCTTCACCGAACGTTGCATATCGGTAACTTCTTCGGGGCGCTCATCAACGAGAACGACCATGAGATGGCACTCGGGATTGTTTGCAGTGATCGAGTTCGCTATGTCCTTGAGGATCGTCGTCTTCCCCGCCTTTGAGGGGGAGACAATGAGCCCGCGCTGGCCCTTCCCGATCGGTGCTACGAGATCAATGATGCGAGAGGTGACAAGGTCCGGGAATCCAATAACTTCAAGGCGGAGACGCTCATCGGGGAAGAGTGGCGTGAGATCCGCGAATTTGCGACGATCCTGAGCCTCCTCGGGATCAAGGCCGTTCACTTTCGAGGGGCGCACGAGGGCAGGGAATTTCTCCTGGGCGCGTGCGGGGCGGATCGGGCCCGAGACGATGTCACCTTTGCGGAGCCGGGCCTTCCTGACCACGTTGGCAGCGACGTACACATCTTTATCACCAGGCAGGTACCCCGAGCAGCGGAGGAAACCGTACCCCTCCGGGAGGATGTCGAGAATCCCTTCGCTGATCTCAAGAGCCGATTCATCGATCGGTTCACGATTACGGCTCCGGCTCCGGTTGCGGTTCCTATTCCGGTTCCGTCCACCCTGGCGATCGTCTCGGGATCCGTCTCGTGATCCGTCTCGTGATCCGTCTCGTGATCCGTCTCGGCCCTGGAACGAATCGGCACGATCTGTGCCCTCGGCATCGTTTGACCCGCGATCAACGGAGGCTTCAGTCTTGATCTCCACAGTCGCCTCCTCTGGAAGTGTGGACGGATCGAACTTCTCCGACTCGAGGATCGCCTCGATCAGTTTGGACTTCTGAAGCCCATTGTGGTCAACGTCAGCCGACGAAGCGAGTTCTCGCAACGCCGGAAGCTTGAACTCTTGGAGTCTGGCCCTTGGTGTACTCATCCCGTGAGTGCCCCTTTCGAGATGGTGGCTCATGTGGCTCAATTGCCTCGACACAGCGCTAGGTCGCGAACGACGATAAAAACGCTGGGGATACCCGCCGCACGAACCTTCAACAGGTTGCTTCGCGGGGAGTGACACAAGTATAGGCGGGAGCGTCGGCTATACGCAGGAACTTGGGGAGGGAGTGCAGAGTGCAGAGCGCAGAGAACAGAGAGGTGACGGTTGACGTACTACGTCATACGTTTGGGTTCGTCGGTCTCGCCGAGGTCGAGGGCTTCAATCTTGGCACCCCTGCTCACGATCTTTGTGGAGCTCTTTTTGATCTCCTCGATGTCGCGCGCTGCCTGATCGAAGTGTTTGTCGAGGTTCGCGACCCGAGTATCTAGACGACTGACATCTATGAGCAACACACCTACTTCTTCCTGAATCACTGAAGCCTGCTTGCGCATCTCAACGTCGCGCAGAATTGCCCGTACGGTCGTGAGCGTCGCCATGAGGGTCGTTGGAGAGACAAGATACACCTTCTGTTTGTGGCTCTCTGCAATCACCGTTGGGTGATGCGCGTGGAGCTCTCCGTACACAGCCTCGGAGGGGATGAACATCAGAGCATTCTCCGCGGTCGAGCGCACACCATCGATTGATTGAGCAACGTACTTGTCTGCAATATCCTTAATGTGTTGTTTCGTGTCGGCCGCAAGCTGCTTCGCCGCCTTGTCACGGTCAGCCTTACTGTCAGCCGCGAGCATCTCCTGATAGGCCTTGAGCGGGAACTTGGCGTCCACTGAGATCGGCCCCGGAGGATCGGGGAGCATGATGAGACAGTCGACGAACTTGCCGTTAGCAAGATGTCCCGGCATCTGGTAGGCAGAGGATGGCAGCATGTCTTCAACAATGTCGGCCAACTGAACCTCACCGAAAGCCCCGCGGGCGGGGTTGTCATCGAGCACATGCTGAAGGCTCACAACCTGTTCAGAGAGTGCCTTGATGTTGTCCTGAGCCTTATCGATCGTCTCAAGGCGCACCTTCAACCCTGCGAGCGACTCGGCGGTCTCCTTCGATGTCGAAGCGAGGCTCTTGGACATCTCGCTCTCGACCTTGTTCAGACGATCAGCTAGTGCCTGGCCAAGCTGTTGCTGCGACTTCCCGAAGGACTCCGTCAACGCCCTCGACGAGTCAAGCTGGTTCTTGGTGACTGTCTCCACTCTGCCCGCGAGAGTCTGGTGCGCGGTGACAAGCTTCTCGATCTCACTCGACAATCCGCCAAAGATGCCCTTCTCCGACTTCATCGTTTGGACTACGAGCACACCAAGCCCAGCCACCCCGATGATGAGCACGACTATCAAGATGAGCAGAGCAGACTCCACGGTGTTCCCCTCTCGGTTCTGGTGTTGATCACAGCCTAAACCAGGCAGGGAGAAGAGAGCAGCACGTACTCCCTTCCGTCACACGGTTTACTCAAGGTTTGCGGCCTCGGCAACTACGTTGAGGTCGGGGCTCACGGCCGGAGGGAGAGATACGTCGGCTGTTGCCGTGTCAGGGTCCTTCAATCCGTGGCCGGTGATCGTGCACACCACGGGACCCTCGGGGAGATCAGCTTTGAACTTCAGGA
>CAYYGI010000184.1:0-3344 GCA_964471085.1 uncultured Acidimicrobiaceae bacterium | reverse complement strand
TTGGCTACGCCACCCTTGCTAGATCTCTGCCTTCAGTCGTTGATCAGCGGTGAATGCTTTCGAAACAGTGACGACCGCGATGAGGGTTGCGGAGAGGGCAACGCTTCCGAGCACCAGATACATCACAACGATCTGGATCACTACTGCGTCAAGCGGGTCGACACCAGCAAGGAGGAGTCCGGTCATGGCGCCGGGGAGGGCAATGAGCCCGACGACCTTCGTCCGCTCGATCTGGGGGAGAAGAGCGACTCTCGTCGACTCTTGAACGACGTATCGTCCAGCTTGGCGCGAGTTGAACCCTAGCGCTAAGAGGCCTTCCACCTGGAGACGATCAGTGGTCAATCTCGTGAGCACTTGGTCGACTGCGGCAACGGTGGCAGGCAGCGTATTGCCGATCGTGATGCCAGCAATGACGATCATCTCGATCGGGCCGAGAGGGAGCACGCCGAACCCGAACACGACGGCCAGCGAGAGCGCTGTCGGTACTCCGATCGCGAGCAGCGTTGCCGGGATCACCGAAGCCGTCCCAGCTCTGCGCGACACCACAACCGCGGAGAGAGCCACCATAGCAACGATCCAGAATGGTGCAAGCCAGACTTCCCAGGCTGCGTCGAGGAGGAGGGCGAGGAGCACGCCGACAGCGGTGAGTTGGACCGCAGCTCGCATTGATGCCCAGACGATTGAACGGCCGATGCCGAGACGCAGGAAAGTTGACACGCCTACAGCCATCGCAACGAGCACGAGGGACGCGCCGAGTGCGACGATTGGGTTTACGTCGAACACGCATCCATGCTACGGTGATACTCGGCTGAACGATGCACCACCCAAGTACCATTCCCGACGATGCCGACACGTATCCTCATCGCGAAACCCGGACTTGACGGGCACGACCGCGGCGCCAAAGTCGTTGCTCGGGCTCTCCGAGACGCTGGCTGCGAGGTCATCTATACGGGGCTGCATCAGACCCCGGAACAGATCGCCGAGATAGCGGTCCAGGAAGATGTTGACGGGGTCGGTCTCTCTGCGCTCTCGGGTGCACATCTGACGCTATTTGCGAGCGTCGTCACCGAGCTCAGAGCTCGAGGTGCAGGCGATATCGTTGTATTCGGTGGTGGCATCATCCCCGTCGCTGACATCGAGCAGCTCGAAGCAGCAGGCATCGCGAAGATTTTCGGCCCTGGCACGTCGCTTGAAGCGATTCAAGCTTGGGTGGAAGAAGAGTTCTCAGACAGACAGTTGACAGACTGAAACCGAATACCTTCCAGGAGGGTACGTGAAGATCCACGAGTATCAAGCAAAAGAACTCATGAAGGCACGGGGTATACCCGTCCCCGAGGGCGTTCTTGCGACTACGATTGAAGAAGCTATTGGTGCGGTACGGCGACTGCGCGATTCCACAGGGAACCCCGTAGTCGTTGTCAAGTCTCAGATCCACGCCGGTGGGCGCGGGAAGGGTCGTTTCAAGGCCCACCCGGAACTCGGTGGCGTCACCGTCGTGCTCGATGGCATCGAGGGAGGGGTTGAGGCCGCTGAAGCGAAGGTAGGTGAGCTTGCCGGCCAGATGCTCGAGGGCACTCTGGTCACTATCCAGACTGGTGACGAGGGCAAGGTCGTGAACCGCATCTATGTTGAGCAAGGTATTGATATTGCTACGGAGCTCTACCTCTCCGTACTGCTTGATCGAGCAACGAGCCGAAACATCGTGATGGCTTCGACCGAGGGTGGCACAGAGATCGAAGTTGTAGCGGAGGAGACACCCGAGAAGATCATCAGAGAAGAGATCGACCCGGCATTCGGTCTTACCGATTTCCAGGCACGACGTATCGCGTACGCACTCGGGTTCGAGGGAGACACGTTCAAGAGCGGGGTCAAGTTCTTGAAGGCGATCACCACCTTTGCGGTGGAGATGGACACGGATCTCGTTGAGATCAATCCTCTCGTAGTCACAGCGGCCGGCGAGGTGATGGCTCTCGATGGAAAGATCTCCTTTGAGGCAAATGCACTGTATCGCCACCCTGACGTGGTCGAGTTGCGTGACGAATCTGAGGAGGATCCAGCCGAGCTCAAAGCCAATGAGCACGAGCTGTCATTCATCAGCCTGGATGGTTCGATCGGATGCATGGTCAATGGGGCTGGCCTTGCAATGGCCACGATGGACATCATCAAGTATGTAGGTGGCGAGCCCGCCAACTTTCTCGATGTGGGTGGGGGTGCCGACAAGGACCAGATCGTTGCAGCCTTCAAGATCATCACGGAGGATCCAAGCGTGAAGGGGATCTTCATCAACATCTTTGGTGGCATTATGCAGTGCGACATCATTGCAAATGGCGTCGTTGCAGCCGTTGAGGAAGTCGGCCTTGAAGTGCCGCTCGTCGTGCGCCTTGAGGGCACCAATGTTGAGCTCGGAAAGCAGATTATTGACGAATCTGATCTCAACGTTGTGAGTGCAACAGACATGAAAGATGGAGCTATCAAGATTGTGGAGTTGGCCAAATGAGTGTGCTCGTAAACAAGGACACGAAGGTTCTCGTCCAGGGGATGGGGAAGACTGGCCGTTTCCACACGGAGAAAGCAATTGCGTACGGAACGAAGATGGTTGGTGCGGTGCATCCGTCTCGAGCAGGCGGAGTGGAGCGGTTCACGGGCGAGACGGATCACTCCGGGGTGCAGGGTCGCCCAGACACGTTTGATGTCACGATCCCTATTTTCCGGACGGTTCGCGAAGCCGTTGACGCAACAGGGGCGAACGCCACTGTCGTGTACGTGCCGCCCCCGTTTGCTGCGGACGCGATTATGGAAGCAGCCGAAGCAGGTGTTCCCCTGATCATCACCGTGACGGAGGGTATCCCCGTTGCCGACATGGTTGTTGCGAAGCGGTATCTTGAGGATAAGGATGTCCGTCTTGTTGGCCCGAACTGTCCAGGGGTCATCACTCCTCAGGAGTGCAAGATCGGGATCATGCCTGGCTATATCCACACACCGGGAAAGATTGGTGTCGTGTCACGCTCGGGGACCCTCACCTATGAGGCGGTTTATCAACTCACACTGAATGGGTTGGGCCAGACAACGGCTATCGGGATTGGTGGAGACCCTGTTAACGGCACGAACTTTGTCGATGCGCTCAGAGTGTTTAATGATGATCCCGCTACCGAAGGTGTCATCATGATTGGTGAGATCGGCGGCACTGCCGAAGAGGAAGCCGCTGAGTGGATCAAGGCGAACATGACGAAACCGGTTGCAGGGTTCATTGCGGGTACCACGGCGCCGCCAGGGAAGCGGATGGGCCATGCAGGTGCGATTATCTCGGGTGGTATGGGAACTGCGGAGGCAAAGATTGCTGCCCT
>CAYYGI010000183.1:0-3407 GCA_964471085.1 uncultured Acidimicrobiaceae bacterium | reverse complement strand
TCACAGGGGCATCCTTGGTGCATATTGTGCAGAAAGCTAGAGCTGAGAACTGCAAACAGAGAACTGAGGGGACCCTCCGAGATTCAAGAGTCGAGTTCCGTATTAAGTTCGGCGGTCGATCTGGTAGTTGGTTCCGGGGACGCGCTTTGCTACTTCCTTCATCTCCGAGGCAACAGCGGAAGCCTCCCACTCGCTTGAGAGAGCCTTGTGAGCCGTCGAAGCTACGCCCATCGAGAGTGAGCAGAGAGGAAACGCGTGGCGCTCACCTCGCCGATCCGTGACCTCGATGTAGCCCTGAAGGGCGTCGGCAGTGTCGTAAAAATCGAGGATGCCATCGTCGAACATCGTCACGACCGCTTCACAGTAAGGCTCAACCTTGGCATTGGAGACGATCGCCACAAAGTCGTCTCCCCCAACGTGCCCCACGAACGCGTCATCGTCTCCCACCTTCACCGCGGCATCCGAGAGAACCTTTGCCGTGAACTTGATGACCAAGTCCCCCCGCATAAAGCCGTAGTGATCGTTGTAAGCCTTGAAGTCGTCGAGATCGGCATGCACCACTGCGAAATTGGTGCTCCCTCCCACGCGCCGCTCAAGCTCCCCGGAGATCTGGAAATTTCCCGGCAGCCCGGTCAGGGGTGACAGGTCACGCATCTGTTGGCTTCGCCTCAACACAGTACGAACCCGCGCGAGGAGTTCCTCAAGATCGAACGGCTTCGTGATGTAGTCGTCTGCACCGAGGTTGAGCCCTCTCACTCTGTCTTCGGCGAGGCTCCTTGCCGTCAGCACGATGACGGGGATGTTCGCAGTTGAAGGATCTGATCGCAGCCTTCGCAGCACGGTCAAACCGTCGATCTCGGGCATCATCACATCGAGCAGCATCAGGTCGGGTGGCACCGCCGCTATCTTCTCAAGCGCCTCGTGCCCTCCACCAGCGAGTTCGACCTCGAAACCGTCAAGCTCAAGGTTCATTCTCACAAACTGCAATATATCAGGGTCGTCATCAACGACCAGAATCCGCTCTATCATGTCACGTATCGTCCAGGATCGTCTGCAATTTCTTCACGGCAGCGACCGGATCACTTGCATGGAACACTGAGGTCCCTGCTACAAACACGTCCGCTCCGGCCTCTCGCGCCGGTCTTACCGTGTGGAGGTCTACGCCCCCATCGACCTGTATATCGACAGGAAGAGCGCGAACATCAATGATTTCTCTGAGGCGCTCGATCTTTGGCAGTGCACCTTCTATGAACCGCTGCCCACCAAAACCCGGGTGGACGCTCATAACAACGACCATTGTCACCAGATCGAGGTAGGGATCGATTGCAGATACCGGAGTTGGAGGATTGATCACCAATCCGAAATCCAAGCCGAGTAGTGCAGCTTCAGATGCCACAGGACCTGGGTCGGGTACGGCTTCGATATGCACGGTGACACCGTCCGCGCCTGCCTCCTTGAGTGGCTCGAGGTAGGCCAATGGGTCGGTGATCATCAGGTGACAGTCGAGGTAGAGGTCAGAGGCTTTGCGTAGCGACGCAATGACCGGTGGGCCGAGAGAGATGTTGGGCACGAAGTGGCCGTCCATGACATCGATGTGCAACAGATGAACCTGTTGCTCAATATTCTCGATCTCACGAGCCAAGTTAGCGAAGTCTGCCGCGAGTACCGATGGTGCAATCCGTGGTAATTTTCTCATCGTGGGCGAGTGTAGGGGAGTAGAGTTGCGGTACGTCGAAAGGAGTTCAACTTTGCACGAACATCGCATCTCAGCCGGCTCAATAGTCGACCTAGCCAACATCGACCCCGGGGGGAGAAGAGCATTCCCTAACCTTGACAAGGCGGCATCCCGGCCGATTCTCAGGACAATGAATCGAGAGCTCGCTGATCTCCAACGACTCTTCTGGGCAGATGGTCGTCATGCTCTCCTCGTTGTACTCCAGGCAATGGACACCGGGGGGAAGGACGGCACAATCCGCAACGTGTTCTCCGGAGTCAATCCCCAAGGCGTTGATGTGACTGGCTTCGGGGTTCCCAGCACCCGCGAGGCAGACCACGACTACCTGTGGCGGATCCACTCTCGCACACCCGGCAAAGGTCGCATCGCCATTTTTAATCGCAGCCACTACGAGGATGTCTTAGTTGTTCGCGTCAACGACTTGGTGCCGCGCGATGTATGGTCGAGAAGATACAGCCACATCCGGAACTTTGAAGCGATGCTCCATGATGAGGGGACCACGATCGTCAAGATCATGCTGCACATCTCGAAGGATGAGCAGCAAGAGAGGCTCCAGGCACGCCTCGACGATCCAGCGAAGAACTACAAGTTTGATCCGAATGATCTCGTTGTACGCAAGAACTGGGCGCACTACATGGCTGCCTACGAGGACGCAATCTCGAAGACGTCAACCGAGAAAGCGCCCTGGTACGTCGTCCCCGCTGACCGCAAGTGGTACCGCAACCTTGTTGTGTCGCAGATCCTTATTGACACGATTAAGGGCCTCGACCTCGAATACCCTAAGGCCGACTTCGATCCGTCTGCAATCGTGATTGAGTAGGGGAAGAAGAGCAGAACGGAGAGCAGGCGTCATGAAAAGCCGTATGGAGGATTTCGGGTTCACCCTGACCCGCACTTTTGCGACTACCAAGGGTCGCAAGCGAGAATGGCCGTTTGTGCCGGGTAAGTACTTCGTGCATCTGCCGTCCGCACCTGTCGCCGTCACGACGCTCGGTAGCGTCGAGCTCGCGTCGCAAGTCGCAGAGTCACCACCCGGCGGTTTGTGCATCGTTGGGAAGGTCGAGACCGAGAACATCGGCATCGAGAAAATCATCAAGAACATCCTCTCCAATCCTTCTATTCGTTACCTCGTTTGTGCTGGCAAAGAACCGCCCAAGCATCTGACGGGGGCCACAATCCTCGCACTATTTGAGAACGGGGTCGACGACCGGAACAAGATCATCGGAGCACCGGGCATGCGACCCCTGCTCCCAAATACGAGTGATGCGGAGATTCATGCTTTCAGGAATCAAGTCGAACCGGTCGACATGATCGGGTGTACGGATGTCGCTGCAATTCATGCGAAAGTCAACGAACTCGCGGATGCCCCGCCAAGAACCGCGGTGGCGACATTCGTCCCGCCTGGCGCGACGGAGCAGTACGAGGCGGTAGATCGCGTCATCGCCAAATCGGTAGATCCGGCGCGCATCAAGCTGGATAAGGCTGGCTACTTCGTCATCAACATCGAAGAAGGTGCTCTGCTCGTCGAGCATTACAACTATCAGAACATGCTGCTCAGGGTTATCGAAGGGCCGGACGCACGCAGCATCTGTCTGACCATTGTGAGCAATGGCTGGGTTGTTCAACTCGACCATGCAGCCTATCTCGGGAGACAACTAGCGAAGGCCGAGCT
>CAYYGI010000182.1:0-3430 GCA_964471085.1 uncultured Acidimicrobiaceae bacterium | reverse complement strand
GGGGCGACCAGAACTAACGGGTCCGCTGTCGCGCTGTGAATCCCAGGTGTCTTGCAACCGAGTGAACGTCGCGGCGTAGCTGACCTCTGACTACTCGCCTACCCGATGTCTCTGGCCAGCAGGTCGTTGTAGGTTTCGCGCTCCACGACCAGTCTTGTCTCACCGCCACGCACAAAGACGACCGGGGGGCGAAGAACCTTGTTGTAGTTGGATCCCATTGAATGACCATACGCACCCGTCACCGGAGTACAGACAATGTCACCGACCGCCGTGTCGCCGGGCAAGTCGGCAGACCACACAATGATGTCACCCGCCTCGCAGTGCTTCCCAACAATCCTTGCCTCCATGGGACGGCGAGCCTCCACTGCGCGAGGAAGGAACGCCTCATACCCACTCCCATAGAGCACAGGGCGAGGATTGTCGGAGAGCCCACCATCAACCGACACATATGTGCGGACACCAGGAACTCTCTTGATCGTGCCCACCGTATACGCTGTCACGGCGCCCTGAGCAACAATCGACCGGCCGGGCTCCGCGATAATACGAGCCGTAACACCGCTTGCTCTCACTGCCCTGAGTACAGCCTCTGCCCACGCCGTGATCGACTCACCCTGCTCACCCGCCACATACGCAACCCCGAGGCCACCACCGATCGAGAACTCCTCGCCGTCACATGCATGCACGAAAGGCGCGAGCGCTTCGATCGCTCTCCCGAAGTTGGCGACATCGAATACTTGACTCCCGATGTGCATGTGGACTCCGCGGAATCGCACGGCGTTGGATGTCTTTGCTCTCTCGACTGCTTCAAGACCAACCCCTTCGGTGAGCGGGAACCCAAATTTCGAGTCCGGCACACCTGTCTGGAGATACTCGTGGGTGTGCGCGTCGATGCCGGGGTTGATCCGCACCAGCACATCAGGGGGCGGCCCTCCCCCCGCAACGAGTAACTCAATACGATCGAACTCGTCGAATGAATCGACGACGATCCGCCCAACGCCCGCGTCTATCGCCATTGCAAGTTCGACCACCGACTTGTTGTTGCCGTGGAATACGAGCTTCTCGCCCGGCACACCTGCTGCGAGAGCAATGTGCATCTCGCCACCGGTCGCGACATCGATGTGCATGCCCTCCTCGAAGGCGATCTTCGCCATTGCTTTACACAAGAACGCCTTCGAAGCGTACGCGACACCCTCCCCGAACGCTACAACAGCCTCTCTGCATCTCGCGCGGAGATGCGCCTCGTCGTAGATGAACACGGGAGTGCCGTACCGCTCAGCGATCTCGATCACATCACAGCCACCAATACGGAGCCGCCCATCAATCACTTCTGTCGTGTCTGGGAGAAGATCCCGCGCAATAGGTTCAGCGGGCATGTGTTCTTCAGTCACATGCGGTCCGGAATCTCGATGCCGAGCAGATCGAGCAGCCTTGCTTGGAGAGCAAGCGTCACTTCAACCAGTGAGAGCCAGGATGCCTGGCGCTCACGGTCCTCCTCTCGAAGAATGTGACAGTGCTCATAGAATCGGCTGAAATCTGTCGCTACATCGTACGCGTACTCGGCAATGGTGTTCGGTGCTCGCAGCTCCGCTGCCCGAAACACGACTTCTTGCATGCGCACGAGGCGCAGCATAAGTGCACGCTCCTGATCAACACTTGCCGGAAGCAGGGGCCCGGCGCTGACTCCCGCTTCTGTAGCTCTGCGCAGAATCGACTTGATCCGCACAGCCGAGTACTGGAGATACGGCCCTGTCTTGCCCTCGAACGCGGAGAACCGGTCAATATCAAAAATGTAGTTCGACATGCGATGATTCGACAAGTCACCGAACTTGAGGGCTGCAAGCCCAACCTGTCTCGCGATCTTGCTTCGTTCCGCCTCCGGGTAAGCCTCAGCAATATGAGCCTCGTCAAGACGCTCGCGAGCAGCATCAGTGATAAGGGTGATGAGATCTCCGAGTCGGAGAACGCCGCCCTCTCTCGTCTTAAAGGGCTTGCCATCCGTCCCATTCACAGTTCCAAAACCGATGTGCTCAAGAAGGATCTCTGGTTGCGCGTACCCAGCCTTGCGCGCTGCACGGAACACCTGCTCGAAGTGCAGTGACTGGCGAGCATCGACAACGTATAGGCCGGCGCCCATCCCCATCTCCGAGACTCGCATATCAATGGTTGCAAGATCTGTTGTCGAGTACAGGTACGAGCCATCAGAACGAGTCAACAGCAGCGGGGGGAACTCCTTGGTGTCCTCAGGCTCAGCAACATCAATGATCACTGCACCCTCAGACTCACGAGCAAGCTCGGATGCAAGGAGTGTGCGCACCATGGGCTCGAGTCGATCATGAACAGTGGACTCCCCGTACCAGACATCGAACTCGACGTCGAGTGCTGCAAAATCCTTCCTCTGTGCGGCCACCGATACGTCGTGGAAGTGCTTCCACACAGCCAGGTATCCCTCTCGCCCGTTCTGGAGATCAAAGGTTGCCTGGCGCGCCCGCTCTGCTACCCCAGGATCGTCTGTGCAGCGCTGCGTGATGACGGGGTACATCTCAGAGAGATCATCAAGTGTCACAGGGGATTCGCTCGGATATGGCCCATCAATTTTGACGTCATACTCGGGGTCGAAGTACACGAGGTCGGGGTTCTGATCCTGGAGCTCAATAATGAGCTGGCCCACCGGCATCCCCCAGTCACCAATGTGAATATCACCAATAGTGGTGTAACCGAGAAACCTGAAGATGCGCTTCAGGCTCTCACCGATCACTGCAGACCGGAGGTGCCCGACGTGGAGCGCTTTGGACATGTTCGGGCCACCGTAGTCGACGATGATCGTGCGGTCATCATCGACCTGTGTGACACCGAGCTTGTCATCTCCCTGCATTCTGGTCACTGATGTCGCGAGATAGGCATTCTCGACTCTGATGTTGAGGAACCCCGGGCCTGCAATCTCGACTCCGGCAATGATCCCCATGGCCCCGATCCGTGTGGCCCCGATCCGTGCTGCAACGCTTTCGGCGATCTCCCTCGGGTTTCTCCCCGTACTCCTGGCTGCCGCCAAAGCACCATTGCACTGAAAATCGGCGAGCTCAGGGCGTTGCGATACGACGACCTCACCGTAGGACCGTTCTACGCCGTCAGCCTCGAATGCGTCGGCGATGATCTCAGTGAGTTCTTGCTGTAGCGACATGGGCGCCCATTTCCTTCGTGTGGTGACATCCTTGGCTGGAGGGCCGATGCCCGTTACCCGAGGTTACAATCTGTGGGCGCCCCAGTAGCTCAGGGGATAGAGCACTGGCCTCCGGAGCCGGGTGCGCAGGTTCGATTCCTGCCTGGGGCACATTTGGAAGAGTAGAGATCACGCAAGTCCGCAGGGAGCAGGGCTTGTTAACCGGCGAGCGTTTCCTGTACGAGCCTCGCGACGAGGACGCCATCGAGGTCT
>CAYYGI010000181.1:0-3434 GCA_964471085.1 uncultured Acidimicrobiaceae bacterium | reverse complement strand
GGCCCCGCAGCCCAGGAGTAGCAGCCTTCGGAGTCGCTAAGCCCCACCCCTCCCTCCGGGTTCGATGACTCGCCTCCACCCCTCCCTTAAGGGAACATGAAGGCACTGCCCCCGCCTCGTCTGTGAAACACCTCTTCAGGAGAAGCCACAGAACACAGCGCGGACGGCTTTGATATCGTGCTTGCCATTGGGGAGCAGTGGAATCGAGCGTCGAAAAAGTATGTGCTTCGGGCGCTCGTGGGGTTTGAGCACCCCCGCTATCTCCCACCTGATCGCCTTATCGGGTGCTTCGGCAACGATGATCGCAGCAGTGACCATACCCCACTCGCTGTCATCGAGAGCAACAACGCAGACCTCCTTCACCCCGAAGAGACCGGCAATAGCTGCCTCCACTGCTCGCAGCGATACATTCTCACCGCCGGTGATGATCACGTCGTCGCCCCTGCCCTCGATGAAGAGATCGCCGGTCTCCGACATCCGCCCTAGATCGCTCGTGATAAATGGTTGCGGTCTCGGCTCTTCTCCAAGGTATCCCAAGAACACCGCCGGGCCTTCAACGGAGACTCTCCCCAAGACGCCCGTTGGAACCTCGACTCCGTCGGCATCAACAATCGTCACCGAGAAACCTTCGAGAGGCGCACCTACCAAGCCGGACTCTCGACGTTCATCGCCAGGCGCGAGCGTTGCGATCTGCGATCCGGCTTCGGTCATTCCGTAGGTCGTGACGAGATGTGCGCCCGCATTGCTTGCATCACGCCACAGGCGCGACGTGAGTGAAGCTCCCCCGACGAGCACCGCGCCAATCGAAGCAAGCGCGCCGGGATTCCGCTCGAAGAGTCGGTGCACCATTGTTGGGACCATCGAAGCAAAGGTAGGTCTGTGCTGCTCAATGGGTTCTCCGGATGCGTCGAAGGGTGCCACCACGACCGCTCCTCCCGCCTCCAAGCTCCGCCAGAGGACCGAGAGCCCACCTACATGGTTGAGGGGGAGGCTCAGGAGCCATCGATCATCAGCATCATTCCCGAGGCGGCGCCTTGATGCTCTCACGGACGCTGCGATATTCGAGTACGTCAGCGGAACAATCCTTCTTCTCCCGCTCGTACCAGATGTCGAGACACAGACCGCTACGCGTTGCACGGTCGCAACGGGGAGCTCTGGCATCTCACCGACATACGGGAACGGCACACCCCCTGCACGCTGGATCGCGAGCAACTCGATGATTGTACGAAGATTGATCTCGACCTCGACCACGACGATCTCGTGCTCTCTGATACTCGCGCTGATCTCTCGCGCCCTGGCCTCAACGAGTCTGTGCACCTCACCGTAGGTGAGGGACTCTCCGTCACTCACCAGACACACACGACCAGGATCTGTCGCGCAGACTCGTGCAATCCAGTCATGTTGGGTATCGGCCGCCATTGGTCACTACAGTATCGCTGGGCGACCGATCAACGGAGTACCATGATTTCTGACATCTTCGATCCATCGCAGTGGGAGCTCGTCCCCGGCTTCGATTTCACCGACATCACGTACCACAGGGCGCAGGACGTCGGTGCTGTTCGTGTTGCGTTCAACCGTCCAGAGGTTCGCAACGCATTCAGGCCACACACGGTCGATGAGCTGTATCAGGCGCTCGACCACGCCAGGATGAGCTCTGATGTGGGATGCGTGCTTCTCACAGGGAATGGCCCCTCCCCGAAGGATGGGGGGTGGGCGTTCTGCTCTGGGGGGGACCAACGAATTCGGGGGAGGGACGGCTACAAGTATGAGGGGGACGAGGGGGGCCGTGATACTGGCCGGTTGGGGAGGCTCCACATTTTAGAGGTGCAGCGCCTCATCCGCTTCATGCCGAAAGTCGTCATAGCAGTGGTGCCCGGTTGGGCCGTGGGGGGTGGGCACAGCCTCCACGTTGTGTGTGACCTCACTATTGCATCCCAGGAGCACGCTGTCTTCAAGCAGACCGATGCTGATGTCGCGAGCTTCGACGCGGGCTACGGCTCCGCGCTCCTTGCACGACAGGTCGGGCAGAAGCGTGCCCGCGAGATCTTCTTCCTCGGTCACGACTACTCGGCCCAGGACGCATTCGAGATGGGGATGGTGAACGCTGTTGTGCCGCACGCTGAACTCGAAGCAACCGCTCTTGAGTGGGCTCGGGAGATCACTGAGAAAAGCCCGACGGCGATCAAGATGTTGAAGTATGCGTTCAACCTCCCTGACGACGGAATTGCCGGCCAGCAACTCTTTGCAGGTGAAGCCACCCGCCTTGCATATGGCACAGATGAGGCTCAGGAGGGCCGTGATGCCTTCCTTGAGAAGCGCGACCCGGATTACTCCCCCTTCCCCTGGCAGTTCTAGGCAATGTCGCAACTGACCGGTTCCGTTCCTCTCACTCCGTGGCCAAGGAATCGATGGGTTCTTGCTTCGCGACCGACCACTCTTCTCGCCGGTCTCTCTGCGGTCCTTGTCGGGACCGCTATTGCTTGGAGGGATGGTGTATTCGCTCTCACCCCGTTCATCGTCGTGCTGCTCGCGGTGATTGCTATCCAGATCGGTGTGAACTTCGCGAACGACTTAGCCGATGCCCAGAGAGGTGCAGACACCGAGGCGCGCATTGGCCCTCTGCGTGCAGTGGCATCGGGTGTCATCACCCAGAGAGAGATGAGACGCGGCATTGTTCTCATATTCGGGTTTGCGACGATAGCTGGCGTATACCTCATCTGGTATGCGGGTTGGCCGATTCTCGTGATCGGGATCATCTCGATCCTCGCTGCCCTTGGGTACACGAACGGCCCCATCCCGTACGGGTATTACGGGCTTGGGGAGCTCTTTGTATTCATCTTTTTCGGCATCGTAGCCACGGTGGGAACAAGGTTCGTCTTTGGCGGTCCCATACCACCAGCCGCATGGGCGGGGGGCGTTGTGATGGGCCTCCTCGCTGCAGCGATCCTTGAAGCGAACAACATCCGCGACATCGACACGGATAGGGCCGCTGCGAAGCGAACGCTCGCTGTTGTCATCGGGCGCACCTGGGCACGGCGGCTCTATGCGGGCACCCTCGTAGCTGCCTTCGCAGTGATCATCTTCAGCGCCGTTCTTGGTTGGTTCTCCCCGATGGCGATGATCGCTCTCATCGTGGCACCGCTCTCGATCCCACTCATCAAAACCGTGTTCACCGAGACTGCAGGCCCTCCCCTCATTGAGGTGCTCAAAGGAACAGCACAGCTCCAGATCTTCGTTGCACTCCTGCTCTCGTTGGCACTCGTCTTCTGATCGCCTAGCGCCCTGCCCAGTAACGTTCGGGGTGTGCACGGGATCCATGCGACCACCTATAGCAACTTGCGGAGCTTTTAACCGATCCCCTTATAAGTCCCGCAGGTTCTTATACCTGGCTTTGCATGGTGGCGTTGCATGGTGGCGTTGCATGGTGGCGTTGC
>CAYYGI010000180.1:0-3443 GCA_964471085.1 uncultured Acidimicrobiaceae bacterium | reverse complement strand
CGTATCCTCAAACAACACCCACACAGAAAAAACTTGACATAGGAGAGCTCGCTCGAAGACTCGCTTGTCCCCCCTAAAGGTGGGACGTGGTTTGTACCTAAGACTTCCACCAAACTCACCACCTGCCTACACCAGATACCGCTGAAATCCGAAGAGCCCTTTATGTCCTTCTGGGGGGCTGTTACCGAGGCTCAACGAGTCACCGAGTGGCGATCTCTGGCGCAACCAGTGTTCCCTCATACTTGGAGATATCGTCACGCACGACAACCGCTCCGCCTCCGACCTGTTCAAGGAAGCTCGAAGCGATTCCTGCACGGTTCCCACTCGCGCAGTAGACCAGGACCCCACCATCGCGGGCAAAGTGGCCTGGGTCTGCTGCTACATCTGCGAAGTGAGCGAGAACCGCGCCTGGTACAACACCGCCGAGATGTTCGACGGGATCACGGACATCAAGCACTGCTCTACCGGGTGCCTCCCCGAGATCCGAGAAGGTGACGATCGTCGTTCTGAGGAGCTCAACATCTACAAGAGTGGGCAGATCCTGTGGATCGATGCGACCGACAACGTCATCCCACCCAATCCGTTGAAGCTGAACACGGACTTCTTCAACGTTCGATTCGTCTCCTACAAGCACAACAGGTGTCCCCCACTTCATCGTCCAACCCATGTACACAGCAGTGTCGTTCGAGAGCTCGAAGGAGAGAGAACCGGGGAGGTGCCCGGATGCGTACTCCCCGAAGGGGCGGACATCGACAATCACTTCTCCATCAAGACCGTCGAGCGATCGCAGGAGCGGCAGTTCTTTCACCGGTGGCTCCCCCATCGGCTTGAGGTTCGATGGTGCCATGTGCCGGTAATAGATCGGGAACTGCTTATAGCCCAGCACCTGGCTCGATGCGAAGTCCTCCACCGAGCTAGCGATCAGAGCGGGATTTCGGAGCTTCTCCTCTCCAACGGTGCTTGTGGTATCCGCAACGTCAGATGCCGAACAGAATGAGCCGCTTCCGTGAGTGGGAGCAACGAGAGCGGGGTCTGGAAGTCCTTCAGTGATTCGATGCATCGATTCATACTGGCCCCTCAGCAGCGTCTCCGTGTGGTCCGGGCCGAGGAGATCCGATCGCCCGACAGCACCCACAAGCATTGAACCGCCTGAGAATATCGCTACGGGACCGTCGGGAGACTCCAGAACATATGACATGTGGTCGTGCGTGTGGCCCGGGGTGTGCAATCCACGCATCACCCAACCGCCGACAGCTAGTGAATCACCGTCTGAGAATGCTGAGTGATCGTATGGTGCACCGGTACCCGCGGGGAGGACATATGTAGCGCCGTGGTGTTCCGCGAGGCGCTTACCTCCACTGACGTAGTCGTTGTGGATATGGGTCTCGAATACTGCCACAAGAGAAGCGTTGACCCCGTCGAGAACATTCTCGAAGCGATCGAGATCGCGCTGGATGTCGACGGCGACAGCTTCGTCACCGACAACGACGATGTAGGAGTGGTCTCCGAGGCTCGCCGTTGAGATCTGCTTCGCGTATGCTCTCGTGTTGTCTGTAGAGAGGTCAAGGTGCATGGTGAGAAACACTTTCAGTTGCGGCTCGGACAAGATAGTATACCCCCCCAGGTATCTAAATAAAGGTGATTGCCGTGAGTGAAGAGAGCATCTCGTGATTTTCGGGCGAACAAAGAGCATGGTTGACGCCCGAGAGGCACACAGACTCTCGATCAACGAGGGCTACGTCATTCTCGATGTCCGCACAGATGATGAATGGAGTGAGGGCCATCCACCCGGGTCGATACACATCGCGCTAGAATCACTCCCCCAACATATCGGAGAACTCGAAGGCAAGAAAGTTCTCGCATTCTGTAGAAGTGGGAGCCGATCAAATGCGGCAACTCGCTTCCTAGATCAGCATGACATCGAAGCTCACAACGTAAGAGGCGGGCTTCTGGAGTGGGTTCGTGCCGGGCTCCCATTAGAGAGAGGTTCACAACAATGACAAAAACAATGAAGACGTTCGCTGCGGCTGTACTGGTTGGTGCAGTGCTGCTGGCAGGATGCGCCGCAGATGAAGCAGCGTCGGATGCAGTGATCCAGACCGTTACTCCCGAAGCCGCTGCGAAAATTATCGCCGAGGATGCCGACGTCGTCATCCTCGACATTCGTACTCCCGGGGAGTTCGCTGAGGCTTTCATCTCAGGTGCTACCACCCCCACACTCCTCGTCGACTTCTATGCTGCGACCTTCGCTGACGATCTCGACGAGCTTGACAAGGATGTTCACTACGTCGTCTATTGTCGGACAGGAAACCGCACTGGACAATCGATGAGCATCTTCCGAGATCTCGGGTTCAAGCAAGTCAGCGAGATTGGTGGCGGCATTGTTGCATGGGCAAACGCAGACCTGCCTATCGTTGTTCCGTAGTGAGACAGAATCCCGGAGGGGGACACCTCTCCTGCCCAGATATTGAGGACTATCTCGGTCTCGCCGTGTCTGGCACCCAATCACCTCTCGCGAGAAGGACGCGATTGGAGCCAGACGAGACGGAGAAGGGAGTAATATCGGACCCGGATGATCTTCTCAGACCGAACCATCAAAGCAGCGATCGCGAGCGCCCGGATTACGATTGATCCGTACGATGAAGCAATGGTGCAGCCATCGAGCATCGATCTCAGGTGTGACCCAAGTTTCAGAGTCTTCCAGAATCACAAATACTCCCTCATCGACCCGAAAGCGCCCCAGAGTGACCTCACTCTTGGAGTCACTGCCACCGAATCCGAACCCTTCATCCTGCATCCGGGGGAGTTTGTTCTTGGATCTACCCTTGAGACGATTGGCTTGTCGGATAACGTTGTTGCGAGGCTCGAAGGAAAATCGAGCCTCGGGCGCCTTGGTCTGCTCATTCATTCAACAGCAGGCTTTATCGATCCGGGATTCCGGGGTCAGGTCACGCTCGAGCTCTCGAACGTCTCCAATCTTCCGATTGCGATATACCCCGGCATGAAGATCGGCCAGGTCAGCTTCTACGAGATGACGACGCCGGCTGAGTTCCCGTACGGATCGCCTGAACTCGGCTCAAAGTACCAGGACCAGACCGGGCCAACACCCTCCCAGATGCACCAGGACTTCAACGAGTAGACACGTGCCAGGTGGCGTCAATACTAGCGAGCCAGAATCAGGGCACCGGAATCAAGGCACCGGAATCAAGGCACCGGAATCTCGCTGATCTGGACGGCGACACCTGTTACTGATCCAGTTGCGGGAATCTCAACCCCGCGCTTGAGGTAGCCGAGAGCCAATCCGGGGAGAGCGGAAGTCACTCTTCCAACTTCCTCATCCTCAACGGTGATAGCTGATCCGGGTTCCACGACGTCCGTGCCTGACCATGCAAGGTGTACAAGGCGTTTCGGGGGTGCGGACTCGCGGTAGTGCACCCTTGCTA
>CAYYGI010000179.1:0-3477 GCA_964471085.1 uncultured Acidimicrobiaceae bacterium | reverse complement strand
CTAGCATGGTGTCAAGATGTGGAGGCGGGATGAGAACAGAGACGATCAGTATTACAACAGGACACCAGGTGGGAGTCTTCGACCTCACGGCGCGTGCAGAGTCTTTCGTCGATAGTCACGGTGATGGCCTCCTCAATGTATTCACTCCCCACGCAACGGCTGGTGTTGCGATTATTGAGGTTGGCGCTGGCTCGGATGCCGACCTTCTCGATTCCATTGAGAGACTGCTCCCGCCCGATGATGCTCTGTATCGGCACAGGCACGGCACCCCTGGACACGGGTCGGACCACGTTCTCCCTGCCTGGATCGCCCCTTCGGTGGTCATCCCGGTCGTAGCTGGCCGCTTGATGCTCGGCACATGGCAGTCCATCGTGCTCGTTGACCCCAACAGAGACAACCCAACGCGCACGATCCGCTTCTCACTTCTTCACTGAAATCCGAACTCTGAGATCCGGCATCTCTCCACGAACACTTCCCGCGCCACCTGCGTATACTTCGTGGTCGAGCCTCAACCGATCTCCGAGGAGAACCCCACCATGCAGCAGGAAACGCTGCGCGCAACGAAGCGCGAAACAGCGGGAAGTCGTACTTCTCGACGTCTCCGACGAGATGGGAGGGTGCCAGGTATTGTCTACGGAAGCGAGACTGATGCCATTGCTGTCCACGTCTCGGAGAGGGACCTGTACAGTGTCTTGAACACAGAAGCTGGCCTCAACGCGATCATCGAAGTTGAGATTGAAGGGGATACAGTGCTCACCGTTGCCCGTGAGGTGTACCGGCATCCGGTGCGAGGGGAGATCCATCATCTCGATTTCATTCAGGTCTCCCTTGATACGGAGATCGAAGCTGAAGTCTCCCTAGATTTCGTTGGCACGCCGATCGGCGCTATTGAGGACGAGGGAATTGTGCACACTCTTGAGCCGACAGTGACGATCTCTTCGCTGCCGAACGCGATTCCGTCCTCGATCCAAGTGGATATATCGGGGATGGCCCTCCACGACACGCTCACCGTTGGCGACCTCCCTGTCATCGAGGGTGTCACATATATTCCAGACCCAGGCCACGGTGTCATCACCGTGAGCCCCCGAGCCGTCGAGGTTGAGGTTGTCACGGATCTGCTCGAGGGCGAAGAAGGCGAAGAAGGCGAAGAAGCAGGCGGGGACGACGCTGCTGTCGGAGACGACGAGGCTGGGAACTGATCGCAACGCCCGGCACTCGACTCGTCGTCGGATTGAGAAACCCGGGACGGAAGTACGCCGGGTCACGCCACAACATCGGTGCTACAGCCGTCTCGCAATTCGCGAAAGATGTCTCCGCTACCGTGAAGAGGGCTCCTCAAGGTATCCGCTGCGAGATAGCGAACGTGAACGTTGAGGGAGCGCGAGCAACGCTTGCTCTCCCGACGACCTTCATGAACGAATCGGGTCAAGCGGTCCAACCAATCGTCCGGTACTACGGCATTGAACTCACTGAGATGCTCGTTATTCACGACGACATCGACGTTCCTTTCGCCAAGCTCAAACTCCAGTGGTCACGAGGCCATGGAGGGCACAACGGTGTTCGGTCAGTGGCGGGATCTCTCGGAACCGGTGATTTCTGGCGCCTCAAGATCGGGGTTGGACGCCCCCCAGGCCGTATGGATCCAGCGGTGTACGTCCTTGGGAAGTTCGCTCGCTCTGAACGGTCGGAGATCGGCGTGTCGGTGCATCGGGCAGCAGACGTGATCCATCGCTTCATTGTTGCAGGGGGGAGTGAGGCACGTCAGTTCGCGGGAGAACTGAATGATTGATCGGAGAGATCCGTCAGAATTCTCTCTGATGTGTCCCCAACCGATCCCCTTCCGGTAGGCTGCGTCTTCATGTCGATTCCCAACCTCCTCGCTGTCACTCGGATCATCCTTACGCCAGTGGCCATGTACCTGATTCTTCAGTCACCGAATGACCAGCGATTCATGATCGCTGCTGTTGTGGTGTTCGTAGTTGCTTCATTGACCGACTTCGCTGATGGTTACCTTGCACGAAGGTGGCGCATCACGACAACACTCGGCGCGTTCTTGGACACCGTTGCAGACAAAGTCTTGGTTGCAGGTGCAATGCTTGCTCTCGTTCAAATCGAGACGATGAGCGCGTGGCCTGCATTCATCATCATCGCGAGAGAGATAGCGATCATGGGTTTGCGCTCTGCTGCTGCCGTTGATCAAGCAACGGTGCCCCCCTCGTTCTGGGGGAAGTCGAAGGCCGCGATCCAGTTCACCGCGATCTCATTCGCTATCGTGCAACTCGACGTCATGATTGGAGGCTGGAGACTCGATCAGTGGCTGATTGCGCTTGCAGTACTCGTCACTGTGTTGTCAGCCGGTGACTATTTCTCTCGTTTCAGAGCGGTTCTCGCGCCGCGCGATCGTGGCACGTGACGCTTTCGTCACCGGAGGGAGCGGTCTCCTCGGTGGCGCCCTCCTCACCGAGCTGCATGCTTCCGGACGAACGGTTCGGGCACTGGCGCGTTCAGAGCGCGCCAGAGCAGTTGTTGCCTCCAAGGGGGCAATCCCGATACGTGGCGATCTCTCTCAGGCAGAAATTCTGCGAGAGGCGATGGCAGGTGCCAGCGTCGTATTTCACGTTGCTGGGGTGAATGAGAGTTGTTCCCCTGATCCAGAGGCTATGGATCGAGCAAACATTGAGGGGACTGTTGGAGTGATTCGGGCCGCTGCAGAAGCAGGAGTCGAGAGGGTTGTGTACACGTCCTCCGTCGCTGCAATTGGGGAGAGTGAGGGGACAATCGCCAATGAGCGCACTCTGCACGCAGGGGAGTACGTGTCGGCGTACGCGCGCAGTAAACACCTTGCTGAAGTGGCAGCACTCAACGAAGCAGCGCTCTTCGACGTGGACCTCGTGATTGTGAATCCCTCCTCGGTGCAGGGCCCGGGGAGGTCGACAGGCTCAGCGGAGTTTCTGCTGAGAGCTATCAATGCCAAACGTCCCCTCCTCGTTGACACGACGTTCTCGATCGTTGACATTAAGGACTGCACGATCGGTCACATCAACGCTGAGAAGTATGGGGAGGCGGGGGAGCGGTACATCTTGTCTGGGTCGACGATCTCGGTCTCTGGTGCAATAGATCTGCTCTCTGTTGCGATCGGGCGCGAGATCAACCCCCGATGGGTCAGCAGGAGGTTCGCTGGGAGCTTTGGCATGTATGCGGCAAGGATTGCTGGTGTGTTGCGCCCCTCTCTCGGCGTCTGCCCTGAACTCATCGCGACGCTTCTCCATGGCCACCGCTTCGATGGGTCAAAGGCTTCGGAGGAACTCCGCTTCACGTACACGACACCCGACGAGACAATCTCTCGTACCGTTGAGTGGTTCAGGGACCAGCGTCTCATTACGGACTCCTGACGGGACGGTGCCTCCCGGGATGATCGGGTTGTGAACATCGGGGACACCAGAAGTATTAAGGCTCGAGTTGATCGATTGTGCGCTG
>CAYYGI010000178.1:0-3501 GCA_964471085.1 uncultured Acidimicrobiaceae bacterium | reverse complement strand
CTGGGTGTCGAAGATGGGCTACAATCTTGAGTGTTCACTCAAGAATCGAGATCTCAGATGTCACCAGCAAAGAAAGCAAGGCGCGTCGCGATCGTGGACGGCCTTCGAACGCCGTTCGCCAAATCGGGTTCCGCCTTTAGGAACCTCTCCCCTCTCGACCTCTCAAGCGCGGTCGTAGCCGAACTTGTCGCGCGCTCGGGAGTTGACGCGTTCGCGATCGATCGTGTCGTATACGGAGCAGTGATTGCAGATGTAGGTGCTCCAAACATTGCCCGCGAGATCGTGCTCGCAGGCCCGTTCCCCGACTCGGTCGACGCATACTCGGTGTCGAGAGCCTGCGCCACATCCACACAATCATTCGTCGAAGGTGCCCAGTCGATCCTTCTCGGTGAGACGGATGTCGTTATCACCGGTGGTGTCGATTCGCTCTCCAAGCCCCCTATCACCTACTCGGACCGTTTCGTGGAGATCCTGATGGAAGCGAATGCGGCCAGGGATATGCCTTCGAAGGTCAAAGCTTTCGCCAAGATCCGGCCGAAGGATCTTGCTCCGAACCCGCCAGCCATTGCCGAGCGTTCAACCGGCAAGACGATGGGTCACAGCGCTGAAGAGATGGCCAAGGAGAATGGCATTACCCGTGAGGCTCAGGACGAATTCACTGTCCGTTCTCATGCAAAGGCGATTGCTGCTTGGGAGTCGGGCATCTTTGATCATGAGGTCATGCCGTTCCATCTCCCTCCGAGGTTCAAGGAGGTCATAGAACAAGACACGATTCCCCGCGCAGACTCCACCATTGAGAAATTGGCCACGCTCAAGCCTGTCTTCGACCGCAAGTACGGGACGGTGACGGCAGCAAATTCGTCCCCACTCACGGATGGTGCCTCAGCGTTGCTTCTCATGGAAGAGTCTGTAGCAAAGGCGCTTGGATACGAGCCGAAGGCCTATCTCAAGTCCTACGCTTTTGCTGCACTTGACCCGAATTGGCAGCTCCTCATGGGCCCGGCGTTTGCAACACCGCTGGCGCTCGATAGGGCGGGCATGACTCTCGATGACATCGACATTGTCGACATGCACGAGGCATTTGCAGCCCAGGTCCTCTCGAATGTCCAGGCGTTTGCATCCAAAGACTTCGCGAAGAAGCGACTTGGTAGGACGAAGGCGATCGGTGAGATTGACGACACGAAGTTCAACCTCTACGGCGGCTCGCTCTCGCTCGGGCATCCATTCGGCGCCACCGGGGCAAGACAGATCCTAACGATGGCGAACGAACTCGACCGGCGCGGCGGCGGGACAGCGCTCATTACGCAGTGCGCGGCAGGCGGCCTTGGTGCTGCTGTTGTGCTGGAGAGGTAGAACGATGACTTACAAAAACTTTCACTTTGATCTCACCGACTCCGGTGTAGCCACTCTTCTCATCGACCGAGAAGACGAGTCGTTGAACACGTTGGGTGTTGCGCTCATTCGCGAACTCTCTGATGTTGTGGGGCGCCTCGAAGAGGACGATGTCAAGGCGGTTGTGATTGGTTCGGCGAAGAGGGACTTCCTCGCTGGCGCTGATATCCGCATGTTCGCGGAGATGGTGGCCGAGGACACTGCGGTTGAGGGCCTGACAGCCCTTCATGCAATCTTTGATCGCATCGAAGCTCTCCACATGGATGCAGGTAAACCTGTGGTGGCTGCAATTCACGGTGTCTGTCTCGGTGGCGGACTTGAGTTGGCTCTCACGGCATCATCTCGTATCTGCTCGAACAGCCCGAAGACCCAGCTCGGTCAGCCCGAAGTACAGCTCGGCCTTATCCCCGCGGCAGGCGGCACACAGCGCCTCCCTGCACTGATCGGCCTCGCTGCAGGACTCGAAATGATCGTTGGTGGCAAGCCGGTCCGATCATTCAGGGCGAAGAAGCTCGGCCTTGTTGACGAAGTAACACCCCCCGAAGTACTCCTCGAGGTTGCCCAGAAGCGAGCACTTGAGGCAATCGATGCAGATTCGGAGGGGCGGGGGATCACCCTCACTGTCTCGTCGGAGAACCTCCAGAAACTTGCACTTGAGAAGAACCCTGCGGGTCGTAAGGTGCTGTTCAAGAAGGCTTCCGAAATGATGATGAAGCAGTCCGGTGGCCACTATCCGGCCCCGAAGCGCGCAATTGAGGCCGTCCGCATAGGAGTCGAGGAAGGTCGTGGCGCGGGTGTGGCAGCAGAGATCCGGTTCTTCGCCGAGCTTCTTCGCACACCAGAGGCAGCAGCTCTTCAATCTATCTTCTTTGCCAACCTCGCGCTCAAGGCCGATACAGGAATTGAATCAGATGCCGTACCGAGAGCAGTAACCAACATTGCCGTACTCGGAGGTGGGCTCATGGGTGGGGGAATTGCTGCAGTCTCGACCTTTAAGGCCGACAAGGCCGTCCGGATCAAGGAGATCGACAACTCAGGCGTGGGTCGCGGCCTTGCGTACGTGCACAAGTATGTGACGCAGCAGGCGAAGCGTCGTCGGATGTCTCCCTTCGAGGTTGATCGTGCCCTCAATCGTGTTACCGGTTCAGTAACGTGGGATGGCTTTGCAAACACGGATATCGTCATCGAAGCGGTCTTCGAGGATCTCGACCTCAAGCACAGCATTGTCAGAGATGTTGAAGGCGTGGTTGGGGAGGACACGATTTTTGCTTCGAACACATCGACGCTCCCGATCACGGCGATCGCGGAAGCAAGCGAGCGCCCGGAGCTCGTCATTGGAATGCACTACTTCTCCCCTGTCGAGAAGATGCCTCTCCTTGAAGTCATCACGACGGACCAGACTGCCGACTGGGTGACGGCAACGGTAGTGAAGCTCGGCAAGGAGCAGGGCAAGACGGTGATTGTCGTCAATGACGGTGCCGGCTTCTACACGACACGGCTCCTTGGACCGTACCTCAACGAGGCAGCGTTCCTTCTTGAAGAGGGTGCTTCTGTAGAAGCGATTGATATGGCGATGTCAGACTGGGGCTTCCCTGTAGGTCCGCTCCTCCTCACAGACGAGGTAGGCATCGATGTCGGAGCTCATGTCGCAACGATCCTCCACGGTGCATTCGGTGATCGGATGAAGGGGCCAGACATGATGGCCGGCCTCATCGAGGATGACCGTATGGGTCGCAAGAACGGTCGGGGCTTCTACACCTACACCGATGGTAAAAGAGGTAACGTCGACGAGTCCGTGTACGCCGCTCTCGGCCTTGAGCCGCGAGTACCGGTCTCCAAGGCTGATGTGACTGAGAGGCTCTCCCTTGCGTTCATCAATGAAGCCGCTCTCTGCCTCCAGGAAGGCATCCTGAGATCAGCGAGAGATGGCGACATCGGTGCTGTCTTCGGCCTCGGCTATCCGCCCTTCCGTGGTGGCCCGTTCTGGACGATCGACCAGATGGGCGCAGATGTTGTCGTAGGCAAGCTAGAAGCTCTTGAAGCCCGTTTCGGCGACCGTTTCGCACCCGCCCAGATCCTCCGCGACCACGCCGAGAGTGGAGAGAAGTT
>CAYYGI010000177.1:0-3558 GCA_964471085.1 uncultured Acidimicrobiaceae bacterium | reverse complement strand
GCCATCTCTGAAAGCATCTTGCGATCAACCTCAATCTCGGCTGCCTTGAGGCCTGCTATGAAAAGCGAGTACGTCGTGCCATTCATCCGAGCTGCAGCATTGATCCGCTGTATCCACAGTCGACGGAACTGCCCTTTGCGTGCTCGACGGTGATCGTACGAGTCCTGCATTGCGTGCATGACCTGCTCACGAGCAGCACGATATCTCCTGGAACGAGCTCCGGTATAACCAGAAGCTCGCTGCATTACCTTTTTGCGCTTCTTGCGCGCATTCACAGAACGTTTGACACGAGCCATGGGGGTCTCCTAATTGTCCAACATACGGCTCATGCGCTTTGCATTCTTACCGCTAAGAGTGGATTTGCCTTTGACTCTGCGCCATCGCGCCGAGGACTTCTTGTTGCTATTGTGCCCCCGCCAAGCTTTCTCGTGCCTGATCTTGCCAGTACTTGTACGCTTGAAACGTTTGGCAGCACCCTTATGAGTTTTCATTTTTGGCACAATCGCCTCCTGTCGGAACAGTAAGAAGAGCCTCCAGGCTACATCTCGTCCGTGTCCTCGTCCTGCTCTTTGAGTTCATCACTCTCAGAGACATTGTCCGGCTGGTTCCTCGACGGTACAAGAACCATGGTCATATTTCGTCCCTCAAGTCTCGGCATCGTCTCAACGTCACCGAAATCCGAGACTGCGTCGTAGAGCCTCTTGAGAATGTCACGTCCAAGCTCCGGGTGAGCCATCTCACGCCCTCGGAACCGCATAGTGCATTTCACCTTATCGCCCTGTCTCAGGAACTTCACGACACGCTTCCGTTTCACATCAAAGTCACTCGACCCAATTTTCGGGCGGAACTGAACTTCCTTGATCACAGTTCGGGTCTGGTTCTTTCGAGCTTCACGTGCTTTAACGGACTGGTCATACTTGAACTTGCCGTAATCCATCATCCTCACAACCGGAGGACGAGCATCGGGAGCAACCTCAACAAGATCGAGACCAAGCTGGGACGCAAGCCAACGAGCCTCATCAATATCCTTCTCGCCGATCTGTGCACCGTCAGGCGCGATAAGGCGTACACGCTTCACGCGGATGCGGTCATTGACCCGTGGCTCTGAGATGAGAACACCTCCTGGTTCGTGGCGGTCGGCGCGCAGGAGGATGCCTCCAAGAACACGGACAGCACAACACTGCACTACCCGGAACTCAGGACCTAGCACACCTCACATCGGTGACCAGGTGGGAAACAAGTGCTTCCTCTTGCGTCATTTGTGGACGAAACTCTAGTACACCCCCAACGATATTCGCTAGGTCTGCTGAAGTATCCTCACTGCTTGCACTGCCGCCCGAGAAGCCTCACGGCCCTTGTTCTCCGACCCGGGTTCTGCACGGACGATCGCTGCTTCAACCGTGCGCACCGTCAGGACTCCGAAAGCAATAGGCACCCCCGTGTCAAGCTGGACACGCATGAGACCCTCAGACGCACGATGCGCAACATGCTCATAATGGTCGGTATCCCCCATGATCACTGCTCCCAAACAAACAACAGCGTCATACCCCTGAGATGCAAGGTGCTGTGCAATCAAGGGCAACTCGAAGGCACCGGGAGCGTCTACCACACGGATCTCGGCAGCTCCCGCCGCCTCAAGAAATTCGATTGCACCCGCCTTCAAGCCCGAGGTAATAGGCTCGTTGAACGTTGCAGTCACTACCCCAATCCGCAGCCCTTCGGCCGAGACGGGCCCCTGGCTCAATTCCACTTGGCTATCTGAAGAAGAGACGCGCATTACGCGAGGTCCTCAGCAAGATGACCCATCCGAGCAGTCTTCGTCTGAAGATAGCTCTGATTCTCCGGCGTCTCCCCCACCCAGAGCGGTACCCGGCCGACAACATCGACTCCGAATCGGCTGAGTTGATCAATCTTATCCGGGTTGTTCGTGAGCAGGCGAACGCTTCCGACTTTGAGATCGTGAAGTATCTGCGCGTCGACGCCGTAGTGCCTGCTGTCGTCGGCGTGACCGATCTCAAGGTTCGCATCCACCGTGTCAAGGCCCTTCTCTTGGAGGTCGTACGCCGCGATTTTGTTGAGAATACCAATACCGCGCCCTTCGTGTGCGGTGTTGTACACGATGACACCTGCCCCGGCCTCGGCTATTTGGCGCATTGACTCACTCAATTGGGTTCCACAGTCACATCGCAGTGACCCAAAGACATCTCCGGTGAGACAGACCGAATGCACCCTTGTCAGTACGCCCTGACCCTCTGCAACGTCCCCCATGACAAGTGCAACATGCTGACTATCGTCGATTGCGGATCGGTAACCAACAATATTGAAGGTGCCGTGCTCAGTAGGGAGAGACGCCGCTGCCTCGCGCAGGACTATGGCCTCTGTGCGCCACCGAAACGCTACCAAGTCATCAATCGACATCATGACGAGGTCGTGAGCGTCCGCGAACTCTTCAAGCGTCTCCCCGCGCATCATTGTCCCGTCATCATTCACCAGTTCACAGAGCACGCCCGCGGGGTAGAGCCTGGCGAGCCGGGCAAGGTCTACTGCAGCTTCGGTGTGCCCCGGGCGAACAACCACACCGCCAGGGTGATACCTGAGTGGGAAGATGTGCCCCGGCCTCGAGAAACTCGAAGGGCGAACACTTGCATCGACGGCCGCACGGATCGTCCTTGCTCGGTCTGCTGCCGAGATGCCCGTCGTGGTGCCCGGCGAGTAGTCGATAGAGATAGTAAAAGCTGTCTGGTGCGCATCCGTGTTCTCCATGACCATCAACGGGATGCCGAGTTCGTCGAGGCGTTCCCCAGTCAATGGCAGGCAGATGAGTCCGGAAGTGTGCCTGACCATGAACGCGATCTGCTCGGGTGTGACCGTCTCGGCAGCAATGATGAGGTCGCCTTCGTTCTCCCTCTCCTCATTGTCAACAACGACCAGGAATTCGCCCCGTCGAAACGCGGCGATGGCCTCCTCAATGGGTGCAAGCCTCATTATGAACGTCCAATCATGCGCTCGACATATTTTGCTAGCACGTCGACCTCCAGGTTCACGGATGCGTCAATGTCTCGATCGCCAAGAACGGTCACTTCAAGAGTGTGAGGGATGAGCACGACCTCGAACCAGGGTGCATCCTCGCCCAGAACCGTCACGGCCGTGACGGTGAGACTGGTGCCGTCGACCGTGATCGAGCCCTTCTCCACAACGTAGGGGTCGAGATCTTTTGGGAGAGAGAACCGGTACCGTGCTGCATCTCCTTCAGCAACGATCGAGATGACCTGCCCCACGCCGTCGACGTGACCTTGGACGATGTGTCCATCGAATCGTCCTGAGGCGGGGAGGGGACGTTCAAGATTCACCTTCTCCCCCTCAATGAGCGTGCCGAGCGATGTTCGAGCAAGGGACTCATCCACGACCTGGACACGCAGCGTGCCCGCCGAGATGTCAACCGCTGTGAGGCAGACACCGTTCAGCGCAACAGAGTCTCCCACGCTCATACTCTCGGTGGTATCTGGAGCTTCAAGCGTGAGCTGCTTTCCCCCGTTGAGCTCTTCGATGTGTCTGACG
>CAYYGI010000176.1:0-3566 GCA_964471085.1 uncultured Acidimicrobiaceae bacterium | reverse complement strand
CTCGCTCTTTTAGCGGCGGCGCTCTGGGGAGTCTCTGGAGCTGTTGTCGCGGGTGTGTTCGACGTTGTCTCCCCTGAACGAGCTGCGCAGAGCCGTTCGTTGATAGCTCTCGTCGTGCTCGTCCCCCTCGCCGCATATCGCGGAGTCCTGCGACTTGACGGAGGGTTCTGGAAATTTGCTCTCCTCGGAGCCAACCTCGCAGTGGTGAACGTAGCGTTCTATTGGGCTCTCGAGGCATTGGGCGTAGGGCCAGGCGCCACAATCCAATTCCTTGCACCAATTCTTGTGCTCGCTTGGTTAGTTATCTTTCGCGGGGTGCACGTTCGGCTCTTCGTGTGGGGCGCTGCAGCGTTGGCGGTCCTCGGGGTCGGACTCGTGACGCAGGTATGGGCTTTTGAGTCAGCAGACCTCTTCGGAATCGCGGCCGGGCTTGTAGCTGCGGTTACCTTCGCGTCGTATCTGATCTATGGCGAGTACCTCGGCAAAACGTACACACCTCTCCAGATCACCACTTGGGGGTTCGTGTTCGCCGCGCTGATATGGCTCGTTGTACTCCCAATCTGGACGTTTCCTACGGATCTTGAAGGTCGAGTATGGCTGGACCTCATCATCGTCGGTGTCTTCGGTACGGCGATTCCCTTCATTGTCAGTTTCACTGCACTGAGGCTTGCACCATCGGGCATTGTTGGTGTCGTTGCCACCTCTGAACCGGCGATCGGGGCAGTCGCTGCTGCGATCATGCTCGGCCAGGCACTTGACCCGATCCAGTGGATCGGTATATTCGCCGTCATTGTTGCAGTCGCGACAGTCCAGCAGTGGGGGCTAGGCGCACCTGTCCCGCTCCATCCAATCGGTGATGAATAGCACCTGGGCTGCTGGTAGTTTGGGGGCATGAGGTGTTTCAAGAAGCTTGTAGTCGGGGTGGCTGCAGTCAACCTTGGGTTGGTAGTAGCAGCCTTCGTCGTACGAAGACGGGTTCCAGTGTTCGGTGGCGAGACCGACGGATCTTTCTCCACAGTAGCTGCACTGACAGGTTCTGTCTTCGAGAGCAGGACGCATCACTTACAGGAAGGGCGGGCAACCGCCTTCCTGGGTGGCGTCGAGCTTGATCTTATGGATGCCGAGCCTGCCCCCGGTGCAATCCTTGTGTTGCGAGCCGTGATGGGAGGGATTGATGTAGTAGTTCCTGCTGAATGGCGTGTTGAGGTGATGGGAAGATCCGTTCTGGGAGGCGTTGCCAATCTGACGCAACCTGACAACTTGAGTGAGGACGCCCCTCTCCTCCTCGTAGATGCACTCGCGGTGATGGGTGGAATCGAGATTCACGCTGCTGAGGGGCCCTGATGCCTGTCGATCTGGCGTCGACTGTGACCTACTTGAAGGATCACGCAGTTGAACATGGATTCCATGTGCACGACGAACGCCACTTCATCGAGACCTACACACTGCGCCAGTCGTGGGAGATCGACGTGCATCCCGCTGAGGCCTGTGCCGGCCCTCTCGATCTTCACATTGCCCTCGACATCGAACCGCGACTGCTGCTGCGTTTCGAGGATGCGCTCCACGATGCGGATGACGTCCCTGAGGACGAGGACGGCCAATTTGAGGTCACGTTCTTCTTTAACTGGTCGCTTCCCCCTCTCCAGCGCCCCCCAGACATCATCATCCTCTCGGCGGAGCTTGCTGGAATTGGAGGGATTGACCTCCCGATCGAAGTCTCCGCCGTCGAGACGATGGCTGCTCTCTCGGATGAAGGGGATCGTCTGTTATCCGTTGTAGGTGCAGCAAAGCAGTCACTCGCCGACGTCATGTTCAAGCAGGACTCGCTCTGTGAAGTACTCGATCGTGTCCACGCGGTGAGCATGTACATCGTTGAGAATGCAGATAGCTGGGTTGATAAGGCCTGACAGGGGGTGTGTTGACCGCGCCTTGCCGTCAGCTCCCCCGGGTGAGTTCTATGTGTTCTTCGATCCAAGCAATTCTTGTCGTCATCGGCCTGCCAACTTCGTCAATGACGATGCCGGCCAGCAGTACAGATGGCGGCGGCCTGCCGGGTCCAATCAACTGAACATGAAGGGTGTCACCGTCGACGGAGATCTCATTGACTCGCATCATGGATTCGTCGCCAAGCCAAATGTTGACTGCCTCTGAAGCACTCCGGAGGTCGGTTGCGTCAGCAATGATGTTCTGGCCTGTGATTGTTAGCGGTATGGCGATGAGGACGGCACCGAGTGCCACGAGAGCGAATGAAGTCCGGATGCGATCCTTGCGGTAGTACAACCTGCTCCATTCGCCGTAGCCAACGAGAAGGAATACGAGGCCAGCGACGAGAACGATAGTGAACAGGTTTGTGAGGAAGAGCAGCGCTGCCCCGGCTGCCTGTGTGAGGTCACCGGCGTGGAGTGTGATACCGACAACTGAGAGCGGGGGGACGAGCGCTATGGCTACTGCGACCCCTGGGAGGGTGTCCGAGACCTCGGTGCGAGCCACCCCATAGGCACCTGCAGCACCTGCGGCTATTGCAATTGCGAGGTCGAGTAGGGAGGGTGCGGTGCGCGAGGTCACCTGAGCGTTGGCGACGACCGTCTGAATATCCGGGATCAAGGCAGCGAGCAGCCACGCCAGGAAGACCGACCCGAGAACACCTCCAAGAACGAGGAGGCCGGAGAGGCTCGCGGAGCGGAGCCTGCCGTTGAGGAGGCCTGCCGAGACGCCAAGAATCGGTGGCATCAGGGGAGCTATGAGCATTGCTCCAATGACTACCGCGGTCGAGTCGGTTGCTATTCCGAATGTGGCTATCGCTGTCGAGAGGGACATGAATACGCCGTAGCGCCAGACACGGCCCCGCCTGTCACGCCGGAACAGGAAGACTGTCTCCTCAAGATGCTCGATCTCGCTGGGGTCCAGCTCATTGCGGGTAAGCCAATAGGTCACGATCCCGCTTGTGTCTTCCGGGCTGATGGTTGCCAGGGCGTTTCGGTGCGCAATGACGAACCACAGTGTCAACACTGCACGAAAAATCGCAAGGAGGGCAACTAAGATGACGACAAATTCGACAGACTGCTGTGGGTAGAGAAGTACGAGGGCACCGAGAGAGAACTCGATCAACCCTCGGATGAATACCCAGCTATTGGTTCCCGGGTCGTGCCACTTACGAAGGCTCGCCCAGACGTCGATGGCACCGCGCACGCCAATAAAAAGTCCGAGGACGAGTCCTGCCACGTGGTGCGTCTCGTTCGGCCAAATCCACAGAATGACTCCAGCAAGGATGGCGAGGAGCGGAACGATGAGGAGCTCGAACTTCTTGGATCTTGTGTACGCGATGACGAACTCGATGAGTCCGTAGATGACCAGAGCGAAGCCGACGAACTCCGCAGTCATAGCAACGGAGAATATCCCGGTCGCCATGAGGAGGAAGAGGAACGCCCCCGCACTGCCGTAGACGAGTATTTTCGCAAGCCCGCCCTCAGCGGTCTTCGTCGGGCTTGGATAGCTCTCTACTGGTAGCGGGTCGGTGTTCTGGTCTTCGGGCCCGTTCATGGAGGCAATCTTACGCCACGGCGGCT